>JBBSPJ010000375.1:0-4113 GCA_038258905.1 Cytophagales bacterium | reverse complement strand
CTCAAAATAAAATCACTTGTTTAAAATTGTAGATGAACATCTTTACAAGACAATTACCAGCCCCACTCGGGGTGAAATCTTAGTAGCCTAGGGTATCAGCTCTAGGATATTAAAGACACCGTTAGCCCGATTTTGGCGGCAATTTTGCTCCGCAGGAAGGCAAAAATGATGACAAAATCTTGTGATACTGGCATTTCAAGATAATGTCTTGTGAGCCAAAGGACATGGGGAACGGTACGGGAAAATCAAACGAATCTATTGATTATTACAAACTGTAAATTGGAACTACTCTACTGACTCTCCCTGCAACTGTTTGTTATACAATTCTTTATAAGGACCATTTTTACTCAATAATTCAGCTTCAGTTCCCTGTTGTACAATTTCGCCATCATCTAACACAATGATATAATTAGCCAATTTAGCGGAGCTCACCCTATGTGAAATGATGACACTGGTCCTATTTCGCATAATCTTTTTCAGGGCATTTAAAATTGCGTTTTCCGTTTTGGTATCTACCGCAGAAAGCGCATCATCCATAATCATAATTTTAGGATCTCTGGCAATAGCTCGTGCGATGGAAACGCGCTGTTTCTGTCCACCGGAAAGCGTAATCCCTCTTTCACCAAGGTTGGTTTCATATTTCTGAGGGAAATCCATTATATTATTATGCAAATCAGCATCTTTAGAGGCCTGCAAAATTTGTTCCTCACTTAAATCGTTGGCACCAAAGGCAATATTTCTCTTAATAGAATCGGAAAACAAGAAAACATCTTGTGGTACATACCCAATTTGCCCTCTCAAATTACTTACCTTAAATTCATCAATTTTTATACCATCTATCGTTATTTCCCCTTCAGTAGGATCATACATTCTGGCCAATAAGTTAGCGATTGTACTCTTTCCAGAGCCTGTTGTGCCAATTACAGCTAAAGTCTCGCCTTGTTTTACAGAGAAACTTACCTTCTTTAAAGCCTTAATACCTGAGTCAGGATAAGTAAAGCTTACATTTTTAAAAACAATATCCCCATCAAATACTTTTTCTATGTTTTTAGAAGATACAATTTCAGTATCATTCTCGAGAAACTGATTAATTCTTTTTTGAGAAGCAGCCGCTCTCTGGATGATGCTGGTTACCCAGCCCACTGATGTTACTGGCCATGTAAGTAAGTTAACGTAAATAATAAACTCAGCAATATTACCCGCTGTAACTGCTCCATTCATTACTTCTACCCCTCCTACATACACCACTAGAATAACGGATAAACCTACCATTCCCATAATTAAGGGAAAGAAAAGCGCATCAACAAAAGTAAGTCTTAATGATCTGTATTTGTAGTTATTGGTTTCTTTGGTAAAATTTCTTAGCGAGTCATCTTCCCTTACAAAAGACTTTAAAACCCTGATGCCTGAAAAAGCTTCCTGCACTAAAGTTGAAAGTTGCGACTGGCTCTTTTGGATTTCCTCAGAACGCTTATTCATCAGATTATTCACAAAGTAGATACTAATAGAAAGAAAAGGTAAAGGAATTAAGGAATACCAGGTGAGGGTGGCATTTACAGAAAACATAATAGGTATTACAATAAGGAATAAAGTAACCAGATTAACAGAATACATAATGGCTGGTCCCAGGTACATTCTTACTTTGCTTACATCTTCCGATATCCGGTTCATTATATCCCCGGTGTTATTCTGTCTGTAAAAGCTTAGTGGTAATTTTTGATAATGGTTGTAGATTTCATTTTTCAAATCGTATTCAATGAGCCTTGACATAACTATAATTGTTTGCCTCACCAGAAATAAGAAAAGACCTCTTCCCAATGCTAATAAAATGATAATACCCCCATATATAAATATGGAGGAGGCGAAAAAATCATAGAAATTCTCTTGTAAAGCAAAACCTTCGTAGAGCCGATACATCTCTATATTTTCTTTCACTAAATTAAATGCATATCTAACTACCTGAGCTGGAAAAACAGCAAAAAAGTTAGATACAATCATGAAAAGTGTACCTAACAAAAGATAGTATTTATATTTAATTAAGTATTTATTTAAGTGCTTAAGTTCTTTCATTGATTAGATCTGAATTGCATGATTATCAATTAGCAATTGGAAAATTAAAGATAACATCCTGTAAAACGCTCTGACCCACTTATAGTTTATTACAAATAGGAATAAAAGCAAATTAAAAACACAAAAATACGATCCTTAGGATAAAGCCAACAATAAGCATCGATTTTTATTAATTTTTTTATAAATATCGTTTTAAAGTAATGATTATGAATCAATTAAACCATTAAAATTTTCGTTTTGTCGAATATTTTTAAAGTGTTTATAAACTTTAGTTTGTCAATCTGAAGTTATTTCAAAATTTTAATAGATGATTATCTTAAAACACAAATTTTTATTTCACTATGATCTAATTATTCAGCATTAGTATTGGAATTTTACAATTTTTAAGGTAATTGAAATACTAAAAAAATTAAACTATTTTTGCATCGCTTTTAAGAATGATAAAAGCCTTGAAATTATTAAATAAACTCAGCAATGATAGAAGTTAGTGAAGCACAAAGTACCGAGGTATTTTCTTCTTTTAATGAGATAACAAAAATGGGCCACGAGCAAGTAGTTTATTGCTATGATGAACCTACTGGCTTAAAGGCCATAATTGCCATCCATAATACAGTTTTGGGCCCAGCATTGGGGGGTACTCGCATGTGGGCCTATGCCAATGACCAGGAAGCATTGATTGATGTTTTAAGACTTTCTCGCGGTATGACTTACAAAGCAGCCATTTCAGGATTAAACCTGGGTGGTGGTAAAGCGGTAATTATTGGTGACGCTAAAAAGTTAAAAAACGAAGCTTTTTTAAGAAGATTTGGTCGTTTTGTAGATAGCTTAAGTGGGCGCTATATTACTGCCGAAGATATGAATATGAGTACCGCTGATATGGTGCAACTATCCTATGAAACTGATCATGTAATGGGCTTACCGGAAAGCATGCATGGAAGTGGAGACCCTTCTCCTGTTACTGCCTATGGTGTATACATGGGTATGAAAGCTACAGCGCACAAAGCCTACGGTATTGATAGCTTACAAGGTAAAAAGATTTCTGTTCAGGGTGTTGGTCAGGTAGGTCATTATTTGGTAGATTATCTGATCAAAGAAGGGGCAATTGTAACAATAGCAGATATTAGCGAAAGCAATATTAAAAGAGTAACCGACAAACATGATGTTACAGTGGTGAATCCTGAAATGATTTATGATGTGGATGCAGATATTTATGCACCATGCGCTATGGGCGCCACAATTAATGACGAGACCATTTCAAGAATTAAAGCGAATGTAATCGTTGGGGCTGCCAATAACCAGTTAAAAGATGAAGTAAAACATGGAGAAATGCTTCAGAAGAAAGGTATTTTGTACGCGCCTGATTTTTTAGTGAATGCTGGTGGTATCATCAACATATTTCCTGAATTAATGGGTAACTATAATAAGGAGCTAGCAATGGGTCAAACTGAAAAGATTTATGATAAATGCACAGAAATCTTAAACAAGGCCGAAAACGAAAATATCACCACTCATAAAGCTGCTTTAATAATTGCTGAAAAGCGAATTAGCGATATGGGTAAAGTAAAATTGGCTTACTAAGCCTAAAATAATTAAATTTGCAGGAAGGAAGTAAAAATTTCTTCCTGCTACTACGTTCTTTTTATTACTGACTTATGCTGAACAGAAGATCTTTAAGAATAAAAGCCATGCAATCCTTGTATGCAGTACAAAAATGTGAAGAAGCTGACTTTGAAATAGCCAAAGATTTCATTGAAGACTACTTTGCTCCTGATTTAAACTCCATGGAAGTACAAAACAAGGAGGAACTTAAAAGCAACGCCAAAATTGCCAAACGTATTTTTAAAGAAAATTATACCAATAACCATATTAAAGAAGGGGAAAATAGTTCTCCTGAGATACGGAAAGCAGTAAGTGAGGCGATAGATCATTACCATAATATGGTGAAGAAAGATCATGTTTTTATTCGGAAAAATATGATTGAAGCAGTTAATACCTTGCTTGAAAATTATTACCTGATCATACAATTAACCACTGAATTTGCTG
>JBBSPJ010000374.1:0-4114 GCA_038258905.1 Cytophagales bacterium | reverse complement strand
TTACAAGTTAGAAGAGCAAATTATGGGGAATATTATGTGCCTACTGGTATCCTCACTCAGCTGAAAACTGTTTCTGATAGCTTGAAAAATACGGTGAAGTATAAAGCGTTAAGCTCTGATTTGCCCAAACTCACTAAAGAAGAAAATAAATATTTAAATTAATTCAACTTTCTCAACTTATCATCGTAATATTGCAATATAATAATAAAGACAATGGGAGTCACCAAATCAGATTTATTTTCGGAGGTACAAAATGGAATAGCAACTGCTGCCAAAGCATTTTCGCATCCGGCCAGAATTGCCATTATTCAATATCTGCTAAAGTCAAATCAATGCATTAATGGAGATTTAATACAAGAATTAGGTCTTGCACAAGCCACGATTAGCCAGCATTTGCGAGAATTAAAGGAAATTGGCATTATTCAAGGCACAATTGAGGGCACCAGAGTTAGCTATTGTATTAATCCGGTGCGCTGGGAAGAAATAAAAGCACAGTTCAACGAAATTTTTAACCAATACAACCTTCCGGCAGACAACTGCTGTTAAAAAAATTTAGATTCAACCATCGTAATATCACAATATAACTACACTAAAATTAAACAATATGAAATGAGCATAAATTTTAGAGTCCTCAATTTACCAACCGAGGATGAATAAAATTTGTCGAATTCCATGTGACTAACAGAATAAAACATATACACATGAATCTTTCAGCAATCAAATCAGCACTTAACAATTTAGAGCAAGCGAGATTTCAATTACCTAATGGAGATTTTGTCCTTCAACATTTCCATATCACTGAGGTGGGAATCATCACGCGTAATTTCATCGATTGTGGTGGCACTATGCGCAATGAGCAAACCGTAAACTTCCAACTTTGGGAAGATGTAGATTATGATCACAGGATTGGCTCTCAAAAATTGCACAATATCATCGCCTTGTCTGAAGAAAAACTAGGTATTGACGAAAACCTGGAAGTCGAAGTAGAGTATCAAGGCACCACCATTGGCAAATATCACTTAGATTTCAATGGGGAGCATTTTGTGCTACTTAACACTCAAACTGATTGCCTGGCTAAAGATAAATGCGGTATCCCAGGCAGCAAGGCAAAACTAAAACTAGCAGACATGACCACCGGAACAGCCAATGCTTGTGCCCCGGAAAGTGGATGTTGTTAATCAATTAAAAATAGTGTGAAGACTAATTCTATATAAAATGTCTCCTAAAATCACATATTACATCCAAAAACTAGATATTATATCTATACCAGAGGAAAGAAAAGCCATTTTGCTTCCTCTTATTGAATATTTGCAAGAGAAGGTCAATACAGCAAAAGATATTTCTTTGAATTTTATATGCACACATAATTCACGAAGAAGTCAACTTTCTCAAATCTGGGCTCAGACAATGGCAGCATTTTTCCAAATGAAACAAGTTACCTGCTACTCCGGAGGGACAGCTGCCACTGCAATTTACCCAATGATTTTACAGGTTCTGGAAGAAGCAGGATTTGAATCAGTCCCGCTATCAAAAGAGGATAATGCGGTTTTTGCTATTAAGTATAGCACTGACAATCATCCTGTTATTGCCTTTTCAAAAACGTACGATCATCCATTTAATCCTACAGAAGCATTTGCTGCTTTAATGACTTGCTCGGATGCAGATGAAAATTGTCCATTTATTCCCGGTGCGGAAAAAAGAATCCCGCTGAATTATGAAGACCCAAAAGCTTTTGATGACAGTTCTCAAAAAAAGCAGAAATATGAAGAGCGCAGTCGGCAAATAGCCACAGAAATGTTTTACGTATTCTCTCAAATAAAGAACTAATGAGTACTGATTTAAAAGAGCCGAAAAAACAAATAGCCTTTTTCGAAAAATATTTAAGCCTTTGGGTAGCCCTTTGCATTCTTGCAGGTGTTTTTATTGGTTATTTAGCAGGAGATGATATGGCTGTTTTAAGCGATATGGAAATTTACAATGTTAATATTCCTATAGCTATCCTTATCTGGATGATGATTTACCCTATGATGCTACAAATAGATTTTTCAAGCATTAAGGGAGTGGGCAAAACGCCTAAAGGTCTTTTGTTGACATTAGTCATCAACTGGGTAATAAAGCCTTTCACCATGGCTTTCTTCGCATGGATATTTTTCGAGAAGCTGTATTCAGCTTTTATCTCGCCAGAAATGGCAGGAGAATACATTGCAGGAGCTATTTTATTAGGCGCTGCCCCATGTACAGCCATGGTTTTCGTCTGGTCTTACCTTACTGATGGGGATCCCAACTATACTTTAGTTCAGGTGTCGGTCAATGATCTAATCATTTTGGTATTATTTGTGCCCCTGGTTGGTTTCCTTTTAGGTATTACTGATATAGCGATTCCTTACGGTACTTTAATTTCCAGCATCGTCATTTTTGTAGTAATTCCGCTAGTTGCCGGTGTGATTACAAATAAAATTTTAGTCAATAGAAAAGGAGAAAACTGGTTTAAAAACAGCTTCTTACCCAAGTTAAAACCGATAAGTATTATTGCCTTACTTTTAACTTTAGTGTTGCTTTTTGCCTTTCAGGGACCTAACATACTTAATAACCCCCTGATTATTCTTTTGATAGCGATTCCATTAACCATTCAGACCTATTTTATTTTCTTTGTGGCCTGGTTTGCGGGCAGAAAACTTAAATTAAAGCATGCGGTTTGTTCGCCTGCCGCCATGATTGGTGCTAGCAACTTCTTTGAGTTAGCAGTAGCAGTAGCTATTGCACTCTTTGGCTTAAATAGTCCGGCTGCCTTAGTAACAGTAGTAGGTGTTTTAGTGGAAGTGCCGGTGATGCTTTCTCTAGTGGCTTTGGCTAATAAATGGAAATATTGATTTGGTTTAATTAGATTCATCTTCTCATCTGTTATCCCGAAAAGGGCCAAAGGCTGACCAGCCTATGGCTGGGTTGCTTACTTAATAGCTATTGGAAGTAGGAGGAGATCACGTTATTAATTGCGGTTATGTTGATATTTCCGCAAACGTCTTTTCGAGATGATTCCAAGCCCCACTCGGGGTGAAATCATAGTAGCCTAGGGTGCCAGCCCTAGGATATTACATACACCGCCAGCCCGATTTTGGCGACATTTTTGTTCCGAAGGAAAGCAAAAATGATGACATAATCTTGCAATTCAGGCATTTCTAGATGGTGTTCTGTGAGCCACAGACCACTGGAAAAATTAATCTTACGGAAGAATGACCAAGGCCCAAAGGGTCGACATATTTTAACCTAGGGCACCAGCCCTAGGTATTAAAAACAGTTAAAAACAAGCCCAAAATGGGCGAAATCAAATTTTGCAAATAATTACTATATTCCATTTTGGAATTAAATTTTATCTAAACCAAAAAGCTCCAGAGGAGCGACCTTTTGGTAGAAAATATGCATAATGTTAGACCGATTTTGGCGACATTTTTGCTCCGAAGGAAAGCAAAAATGATGATAAAATCTTATGATGAAATTGTTACATTGAAGCATTCTGGTAAGAATATCCTTAAATTTAATTAATTCATTTTTCATAATCACTAAATTGAAAAAAATGAAAAAAAACACTACATACGACCTAATAATAATCGGAGGTGGACAATCCGCTTTAGCATGCGCCTATTATCTCCGCAGAACAAACTTGAATTACATCATTCTGGATAACCAGGAAAAATGTGGTGGTGCATGGCTTCATGGCTGGGATACACTCACGCTATTTTCTCCTGCCGAACATAGCTCATTACCAGGCTGGTTGATGCCAAAATCTGAAAATGAATTCCCCACTAAAGAGGAAGTGATCAACTACGTATGTGAATATGAAATGCGCTATAATATATCGATTCAGCGCCCTGTTAAAGTAGAGAATGTGACTAAGGAAGACAATCATTTTACAATTTCTACAGATAAAGGAGCCTTTCAAAGTAAAGCAATCATTTCTGCTACAGGCACATTGGGGAAACCCTTTATCCCTGAAATCCCGGGTAGAGATCTTTATTCCGGCCAGCAAATTCATTCCGCCTTCTATAAGAATGCTAATAATTTAAATAACAAGAAAGTATTGATAATAGGTGAAGGCAATTCAGGCGCCCAAATTTTA
>JBBSPJ010000373.1:0-4131 GCA_038258905.1 Cytophagales bacterium | reverse complement strand
CATTAAACGGAGAAGATAGCATTTTATATGATGGCACCTTGAGTAAGGTGGAAGCCATTCAAAATATTGGTTTTGCAGAAGTTTTTGGCACACAGATTTCTATGGAATGGAAACTACAAGATTTTAAAATTTCCGCAGCCTACAATTGGCAAAAAGGAATAGAAACAGATGATAATGAAGATTCCGTAGTTCCTTTACGGCATGTGCCCCCCAATTATGGTAATGCACATGTTTATTATTCATTTAGTCAATGGAAAATTGATTTGTATACTATTTTTAATGGGGCTATTAACTTTGATAAGTTAGCTCCTTCTGAAAGGAATAAAGCCTATATTTATGCAAATGATAATAATGGGAACCCGTTTTCACCTGCATGGTACACTTTAAATTTAAAAACCGAGTACCGGTGGATAAATGGATTAAGTTTTCAAGTGGGCATTGAGAACATTACCAATCAATTATACAGGCCTTACTCATCTGGCATTTCTGCACCCGGCAGGAATTTAATTACTGGACTTAATTGGAGTTTTTAGGTAGTATTTATTCGATAAGAATTTAAGGCTCTTCTCCCTTCAATAAATCAGTTAGGAAGACCTGTTCAATTTTGGCGTTCTTTTTACAAAAAAACAATAACTTTTCAGCGTCATAAACTATCTCATCATAGTCATCCTTTAAGATTGTTTTGCCTTTAGTGTCTAATATCCTGTATTTATCATATTGCTTCACCATTAAATAATCACCCATCACTTCAATTTCCTCATAGTTTGGGTGAGCAATTATATCGGCTTTTGCGGTGGCCGCACCCCATTTATTGTTTTTCATAAGGAGGTAGAATTCACCCACTTTTTCTATTTTATTATAATTTGCTTCCAGTAAATATTTACCTTCTTTATTGATAAGCCCATACTTGTTGTTATAATTCACAAAGGCTACTCCATTCTTAAAATCTGAAACTTCTTTAAAATAAGGTTGAATTTGCAAAACTTCCCTTCTGTCAATAAAGCCCCAATTTGCTCTTATTTTAACAGCCGCCATATCGTCCTGGTAAGTTCTTACCTCATCATACCTATTCGCTATCCTCAAAAGCCCCTGATGATCAATGAAACCGTGTTGCCCGTCCTTTATGATCGGGAAAAACTCATCCTCTGATAAAAAAATCGAGTCGTATTTTTCAATTTGAAATAGTTTTTTACCCTGTGCATTATAATACTTAAGTTGATCTTTATCCCGAAATAAAATACCGGTATAATTATGACCTGCATATTTGCCATTAAAAAAAGGAGAAATGGCTTCTCCTTTTGTATTTACTAAACGAGATTTTTTTTCAATATCTGTTTCCACAAGGAAATCATCATACACATCGTAGTATAATTTAGCCTCAGCTTGAAAATCTTTCGCTATAATATATTCACGTAAAAACTTATTAACCCCTTTGTAAATACCAGGACTTATTTCACTGATCTCTCTATATTTTGGAGAAAAAACCCAATCATTCTCTTGGTTAACCACCCCGTATTCTCCTCTAAATTTTACAATAATGTCTTCAGTGGAAGTGGGTATTATTTCATCATAAAGTGCTGGAATAATCTCTTGGAAATCAACATCGTACAATCCCCAAAAGCCATCGTTTTTAAGCGCAACTGATTTCTCATACAACTGAAAAGTATCCGCTTTAATTTCCTTCCCTCCTACGTTATGTAATGTAAAATATTTACCGTTGAACCTTCGCTTTTCAACAATAAAATAATCGTTATTCCAAATAATTTCACCTTCAAAAGTTCGGTTTACAATGGATGAATCAGGATCAACCATGAAAACTTTATTATTTTTCTTTAGAATAAACTGCCCTGCAAAAACACCTAAAAACCTTCCTTTCAATAAAGAAAGTGACTCCTTTTTTTCTTTATGATAGAGTTCTGAGAAATCACCCGTATTTTTTACTAATAGGGAATCATTCAAAAAGAAACTGGTATCTGCAGCCGCCGATAAAACAAGCTTGGCTTTTTCGTTAAATATATGCCATTGATTTACTGGAGTTACATAAATTCTTTGTCCATTATTCCACTCTATATTCTTATATTTTATGGATAATAAAATTTTCCCTTGATCTGATATTAGGCCCTGTTTTCCGTTTTTATAAATAATGGCAACACCATTTTTAAAATCAGAGATGCTGTCAAAGCCCTGAAGAATTGTGGTAGGTTTTCTTTGCAGAAAAATCAAAGATTTTATTTGATTGCTTTCTGTAATCTCGAATTTATTAGCTCCCAAAAATCTAATTTGAAAATACTGGAAAGGTAAAATTTCTTTGCCATCATTACCGATTAGTCCGAATTGAATTTTTTCTTTTTGTTTAGATGCGGCTATTAAGTACTCGCCTGCCGGAATTAAATTACGATAATTAAATTCAATTTTAGTTTTACCTTGCTCATCAATGAGGCCATAAAAATCAGTTCTTGAGTATTTGCCCATTATACTGGCAATAAACATTTCCTCGTTTAAGGGGTAAAGCGAAGAAAATTTAGCTGACACTACAGGTTGCAGATCTGGACCCAGTAGTCCCCATAATTTATCTTTTTTATAACCTAAAAAGTTTATTTTCGGCCTATCCAGCTGGTCGGACCAACCTAACTGGTCATAAATAGGGGATAAGACCACTTCTCCAGAAATATTTTTAATACCTTTTCTATTATTTTCCGTGAAAATTTTAAGAGTGGAGTCAGAAGATACAAACGCAGCCGCCTGACAGAAAGATTGGCTTGATAAAGATAGCAAACCAAAGAATAAAATAATGAGTAATTTCGCCATATAAAAGATCAAAAATAGTAAATGAAAACGTACCTACATAAGTAATGAGCAAAAACAATGATTTTTTCGACCAGGTATACCAGGTAGTTCGATTAATACCCCCAGGTAGAGTGACTTCTTATGGTAGTATCGCCAAATATTTAGGTGCAGGGAAAAGTGCTAGAATTGTAGGATATGCTATGAATAGTGCCCATACATTAACTGATGTACCAGCACATAGAGTAGTGAATAGAAATGGTTTACTTACCGGTAAAATGCATTTTGAAACACCGGAAACTATGCAAGAAAGATTAGAAGCTGAAGAAATTAAAGTGGTAAAAGATCAAATACAGGATTTTGACAAGGTTTTTTGGGATCCTAAAATTGAATTGGATCTGTAACAACTGGACTTGAGATTAAAATCTAGATTAACTTTTCCAAAGTTGATGTTGGCTTAATCAGCAACAGTTTTTAATTTATCCTCACAATTAAATTAACAAACTTTGGAAAAGTTTGATATCAATAGGCTAAATCCATTTATCCGCTCTTCTATTTTCTAATCAAATTTCACTTTAAGAATTAATTTTTATGGCTTACTCAAAGGAAATACATTAGTCAAATATTGATTTCTGATATTTTGGTAAATATAGAAATCTGAGTCAATACTGGCTATTTCTTTTATTCCCGTAATTTCAGAAGCTAATATCAATGTAGCATCTGCTAAATCCATCGGCACATCATCGTATTTTGCACATAAATCAATTAATCGGAAAATATTGGTGCTCTCTATTTCCATTACTTGCAAGCCTCCCCGGTTAATCCATGTAAGAAAATTGATTTGAACCTTCGTGTTAAAACTAAGCATATAAAATACTTCCGTAACCACTGGCCAAGTGGTAATTAAAGGAGTATTAATACTCTTAATAAAGAGTAAAGCATTATTATGAAACTGATCACTTTTATCAAAAAGCGCAATCAGCGGACCTGCATCAATGAGCGTGCTTCTCATTTAAAATATCTTTTATTCGCTTTTTGTAAGTGGTTGATCTATCAGTAAGACCACTTGCCTCAGTACCAAATAAATCTTCTCCAGCTTCATATGGCGAAATTTCATTCCGGTTTTTCTTTAAATACAATGCCAAGGCTTCTTTTACTACCTGAGATTTAGGCAAGCCCTCTTTAATACAGTATTGAGTAAGCTCTTGCTCTTCGGACGATGTTAATCTTACGGTAAGCATTTTTTTTATTGATTAATTTGTAATACAAATGTAATACAATAATTTTATAAAAAGAATCCATTGATCAGAAAACTTATAATGTCTTGTAATTTTCATTCTTAATCTT
>JBBSPJ010000372.1:0-4131 GCA_038258905.1 Cytophagales bacterium | reverse complement strand
GCTCCATTATTAATTATTAATCTTTTATTTATTATGAGTACTGGAACCGTAAAATTCTACAATGAAGATAAAGGCTTTGGCTTTATCTTAGAGGATGAATCTCAGAACGAAATATTCGTTCATGCAAGTGGCCTTGAGGAGGACATCGAGAAAAACGACAAAGTTTCTTTCGACACCACAGAAGGCAAAAAGGGCTTAAATGCTGTAAATGTCAGAAGAGTATAATTTTAACTAATTTATAAATTCTGAATGCGAAGGCCGGTTGATAGCAACCGGCCTTTTTTTATTAGAATATTCTCCTCATCGTTTGCAATGACCAAACCTTGCGGGTTTGTTTAACTCCTTGTAAAAACTCGCAAGGTTTATGTGGAAAGATTTTGTCATCATTTTTGCTTTCCTTCGGTGCAAAAATGCCGCCAAAATCGGGCAATTATTGTGCGTTTTAACCCAGAGTTGGTACACTGCGCTACCTCCCGATGGCTATCGGGACGCCCTACGGAGCTTGGAATCAACTTGAAAATACATTTAAGCAAATATCATTACAGCCGCTATGATTCCGAGGACAAACTACCTCTTTTTTCTCGATTAGTCGAGACAGACTGAGAGAGTCTGCCAGCTGAGCCAGCCAGCCGGGCCTCCCAGCCTTTGGCTGGGCTGGGCTGGAGAGAGTTATGTATGGTATTTGTAAAATTGAATTCACTAGATTTTCTTAAAATACGCTTCCTTTATCTGTCCTAATAGGCTAATCGAGTATTAAAGGGAACAAAATTTTATAAAAATAACAAATTACCTATAATTTTGAGTATATTTACTCATAATATTGAGTAAATTGTAATCATGTACATTAAACAGGAATTAAATCTAATTAAAAAACGAATCGAACAGGAACCCCGAAGGTTTATGCAGGTGATAATGGGCCCCAGACAAGTGGGAAAAACGACCTTGATGAAGCAGTTCACTCGTCAAACTTCCCTGCCATTTCATTTTGTTTCAGCAGATGCTGTGAGTGCTGCCAATGATAGCTGGATCGCTCAGCAGTGGGAAGTCGCAAGGGCTCGACTTAAGCAATCAGAAGCAGAGGCGTTTATTTTAATTTTTGATGAAATTCAAAAGGTTGCCCATTGGAGCGAAATGGTTAAAAAGCTTTGGGATGACGATACGCTAAATGATTTACCAATTAGAGTTATACTTTTAGGCTCTTCGCGTTTGTTATTACAACAAGGGCTAAGCGATTCTTTAGCGGGTAGGTATGAGCTGACTTACTTAACTCACTGGAGTTTTACAGAAATGCAGGCAGCCTTTGGTTTTGATATTAATCAATATATTTATTTCGGCGGGTATCCGGGTGCTGCAGAATTAATTTATGAGGAAGATCGATGGCGTTCATACGTGAAAGATGCGTTGATTGAGGCCAGTATTTCCAAAGATATTTTAATGCTAACCAGAGTGGATAAACCGGCATTAATGCGTAATTTGTTTGAAATTGGAGCCAACTTTTCCGGTCAAGAGCTTTCATTTAATAAAATATTGGGACAACTACAAGATGCTGGTAACACCACTACATTGTCTCATTATTTACAATTACTCAATTCAGCCTGCTTGCTAGGGGGCTTAGAGAAATTTAGTAATGAAATGAATCGTAAAAGGGCATCCAGTCCAAAGTTTCAGGTATATAATAATGCCTTATTAAGCGCCCAGCAAGATCAAGGTTTGGATAGTGTTTTACAAAACCCTAAAAGCTGGGGAAGGTGGGTAGAGTCTGCTGTTGGTGCACATCTTATAAATGAGACATTAAAATCTAATATCAAGCTATATTATTGGAGAGACAGAAACGATGAGGTAGACTTTGTGCTAAGTTATAAAAATCAGCTGATAGGGCTTGAAGTTAAATCTAATCATGCGAGAGGAAACAAAGGGATGAGTGTGTTTCAAAACCGATTTAAGGTGGAGAAAGTGCTATTGGTTGGAAAAGAGGGGTTCCCTGTTGAAGATTTTTTAAAAATTAATCCTCTAGAATTATTCCATTAATCGGTATGTATATTTTCTAATTACCAGACCTTGCGGGTTTATTTAACTCCTTGTAAAAAGCTGCAAGGTTTATGTGGAAAGATTTTGTCATCATTTTTGCTTTCCTTCGGAGCAAAAATGTCGCCAAAATCGGTCAGCGATGGTGCTTTTTTACCCAGGGTTAGCACCCTGCGCTACCAAATGGTCGCCACCTAATGGCTTAGAATTATCTTGTAAAGGCGTTTTAAGAAATATCATTAGAGCCGTAATTTATCTACGTTATCCCCTTCATGATTTAGCTGATTGGAGCAACCCAGCCAAAGGCTGGTCAGCCTTTGGCTAAGGTTACTTTTTTTGTCAAGCAAAAAAGTAACGCCAGTCCGGCGAGGACTAACGCTAAAAAATTGAACTAATATTAAATCTTAGGAGATTCTTCTGATGTAAATCATGATACAATTCCATAGATTCCCCACCACCGTTTCCTATGGCCTGTTGCTTTCATTCCATCATCCGGAAATACCTCCATCATAAGATTTTGTCATCATTTTTGAAGACCCAGTCCACAATTCAAAAATGGCTTCAGAAAATAATACAAATAAGCTCAGTTATAAAATTAAACATCAATTCAATTAAGAATGTGTTCAATAATAATTAAGTTTGTACTAATCGATGACAAATAGCCTAGGATATTAATTTAAGGTCACAAATTTTTACTAAACAAAATTGACCTACGTTAAATGTTAGCTTTTATTTTTAAATAGTATGCACAAAATAAACCCTGATCCGGACTTTGAAAAGCTATCCAAGCATCTGTTTTGGGATGTGGATCGCTCCAAGCTGAGCTTTAATAATAATGAAAAGCTGGTAGTGCAAAGGGTTTTGGAATATGGCCTATTGGAAGATTGGATCATCCTCCGAGATTATTATAGAGTTGAACGCATTGCTGAAATAGCGATGACTATCCGAGATTTAGATTCAATAAGTGCAAATTTTATTGCTACGTTAGCCGACAAACCAATAGATAAATTTCGATGCTACATCTGGAGACAATCGCACCCGACACATTGGGTTTATTAGAGTATATCGCTTCTACCGAATTGGCGAAGGAAACAAGGTTAGTGGGCGGAACTGCTTTGGCATTACATTATGGGCATCGAAAATCTGTTGACCTTGATTTCTTTGGAAATATTGAATTAACAGAGGGTGAAATAAAAGAAATACTCAGTAAGTTCGGTGAAACCAGACCACTAAAGAATAGTAAATTTATTAAGGTTTTCACCTGCAATAATATAAAAGTAGATTTTGTTAATTTCAATTACCCTTGGTTAAGAAATGGTATAAAGTATAATCAAATTATTTTGGCCGACCCCGTGGATATTGCTGCAATGAAAATAAGCGCTATAACAGGAAGAGGAAGTTGTAAAGATTTTTACGATATTTTTGAACTTTTAAAAAACTATTCCCTCAATGAAATCTTAAGTTTTTATCAGGATAAGTTTAAAGATGGGTCTGTTTATTTAGCTTTGAAAAGCTTAATATATTTTGAAGATGCAGAATCTGAATTAAAAAGTAATTCAGATATAGTGCCTGAAATCCTAAACGAAGCTACCTGGCCTGAGGTAAAAACCAAAATTCTTAATGCCCATAGAGAATTTATGAATTCAATATAATTGAGATTTTTTTACGATTGTTAGGTAGTCCGTAATAAATTAATAGTTCGTAAAAGTAAATTCATTAAATATCCTTTCCATGTCTCCCATGGACTGTGGCTCACAGGACATCACTGGAATGCAGGCGTCTGACGGTTTTACAGGCTGTTAGATAACCGTCTGACCCCTTAGGTAACATAGCAGAAAGATTTTGTCACCATTTTTGCTTTCCTTCGGAGCAAAAATACCGCCAAAATCGATCGGGGTGATGCTTTTTTACCCAGGGTTGGTACCCTGCGCTACCTCCCGATGGCTATCGGGACGCCTAGGGGCTTAGAATTATCTTGTAAAGGCGTTTTAAGAAATATAATTAAAACCGCCATAATTCCGAGGGCAAACTCCCTCTTTTTTCTCGATCAGTCTAGTCAGGCGGAGAGAGTCTGCCACCCGAGCCTGCCAGCCTTTGGAAGGGCTG
>JBBSPJ010000371.1:0-4133 GCA_038258905.1 Cytophagales bacterium | reverse complement strand
TTTGTTATGTATTTGGCCGGATTCTCAATTAATGTACTTACTTTATTAGGTATTGTTTTGGCTATTGGCTTAGTAGTGGATGATGCCATTGTGGTTTTAGAAAATATTTACACTAAAATAGAAGGTGGAATGAAACCGATGCAAGCTGCAATAGAAGGTTCCACAGAGATATTTTTTGCAGTAATAGCAACCACTGTTGCTTTGGTTGCAGTTTTTCTTCCTGTAATTTTTTTAGAAGGTATTACTGGGAGATTATTTAGAGAATTCGGAATAGTAGTTGCAACAGCCGTTATTATTTCTTCCTTTGTAGCGCTATCATTAACACCGATGATGAGCAGCAGGATTCTAAAGAAAAGGGAAAGACAAAATTGGTTTTACAGAAAAACAGAGCCATTTTTTGTTTCACTTAATAGTGGTTACTCTCGATCATTAGATGCTTTTATGAAAGCCAGGTGGCTTGGAATCGTAGCTTTTTTAGGTTCAGTTGCTCTTATTTTCTTCTTGTTTAAAACATTACCTAATGAGTTGGCTCCACTGGAAGATAGAAGCCAGATAGTTGTTAATGCTACGGGGCCTGAAGGTGCTACCTTCGAATATATGGACGAATACGTTGACAATATTGTGGCCTTAAGTATGAAGGAATTGCCTACTAACGGGCTTATTTCTGTAACTTCTCCAGGCTTTGGAACAAGAGGAACAAATTCAGCCTTCTTTAGAATTACCTTGACAGATCCTGCAAATAGAGATAAATCACAGCAGCAATTGTATGATGAATTTTCACCATTTTTATCAAAATTCCCAGCAGCAAATGCATTTGCTTTCCAGCAACAAACTATCGGAGGCAGAAGAGCAGGTTTACCTATTCAATATGTGATTCAATCTACCTCTTTAGAGAAGCTGCAGCAAAAGCTTCCTCAATTTATGGAGGCAGCAAAAAATGATCCTACCTTTACTGTAGTAGATTTGGATTTGAAATTTACCAAACCTCAAATCGATATTCAAATTGACAGAGAAAAGGCGAGATCATTAGGTATTTCAGTAATTGATATTGCCCGAACACTTCAGCTTGGACTTAGTGGTCAGCGATTTGATTATTTCATAATGGATGGAAAACAATATGAGGTTATCGGACAAGTGCAAAGAAACGATAGAAACGCACCAATTGATTTGAAATCCTTATATGTTAGAGCTCAAAACGGACAAATGGTTCAATTGGATAACTTGGTAAATTTAGGAGAGTCATCAACTCCTCCTTCATTATTTAGATACAACAGATATATTTCAGCTACAGTCTCTGCCGCTTTAGCTCCTGGGAAAACCATTGGCGATGGCGTTGAATCTATGGATATAATAGCAGCAGATGTTCTGGATGAAACTTATTCAACCTCGCTCACTGGTGCATCACTAGATTTCTTTGAAAGTTCATCAAGCTTACTTTTTGCTTTTGCTTTTGCCATCATCCTTATTTATTTAGTATTGGCAGCACAATTTGAAAGCTTCAGAGATCCTATCATCATCTTATTTACAGTGCCGCTGGCAGTTGGAGGTTCCTTCTTATCATTATACTTATATGGTGAGTCTTTAAATATATTTAGCCAGATAGGAATTATCATGCTGATAGGCTTAGTCTCTAAAAATGCGATTTTAATAGTAGAATTTGCCAATCAGAAAAAAGCACAGGGTGCAGGAATTAGAGAGTCAATTACTGAGGCTGCAAAATCGCGTTTCAGACCTATCTTAATGACGGCACTTTCAACTATATTAGGGATACTTCCAATAGCTTTAGCATTAGGAGCAGGCTCTGAAAGCAGGGTTTCTATGGGTATAGCTATTATAGGTGGGCTAATTTTTGCTACGGGACTAACGCTTTATGTAATTCCTGCAATATATTCATACATGGCAAGTAAGCGTGCCAGATTATCCAGAGTTGAAGCTTAATTTTTTATGTTGAAAAAGATAATAATATTTTTAGTAGTTATAGGAAATAGCTATTCACTTTATAGCCAAAGTATAACTCTTTCTGATGCTATGAGCATAGGCCTGGAAAATAATTTCTCCATTAAAACAGCCAGAAATACTGAAAAGGAATCGGTGATTAACTCAGAATATGCCATTTCCGGCTTTTTACCTGTTATAGACATTACAGGAGCCAGAACTTTTGATGTAGAAAATGTAGATCAGCAATTTCGTACTGGAGACACCAATACTTTAGACGGTGCTCAATCAAATCTCTTTAATATCCGAGGAGATTTAACCTGGACTATTTTTGATGGAACCAAAATGTTTTTTGACTATAGAATTCTTCAAATAGAAAGAAATCGAAGTAGGTTTGAAACACAAGCAGTCTTAGAAAGCACACTTAGCAATATTATTCAATCATATTATCAGTTGGTTTTTGAACAAGCACAGTATAATGTTTTAGAGACCGCCATAGAACTTTCACAAGAGCGATTAGACATTGCACAGGCAAACTATGAGGTTGGTCGTTTTTCTAAAATAGACTTTTTGTCCGCAAAAGTAGACTTAAATACTGATAAAACTAATTTGCTCAACCAGGAAGAGGTGGTGAAACAAAGTATGGTAACCCTTAACTTGCTTTTAGGTCAAAATCCTAATGAACAATTAGTGGCACTTGATTCTATTATTATCAACAAGGATTTAGAGCTAAACGATTTAATTATTGATTTAAGAAATAGGAATAAAGAGTTGTTAACATTAATGGAGCAAGAGAGAATTCTAATTGCTCAAAACAGAACTATCTATACTGAGTTGCTTCCTCAAATTGATGCAATTGCGGGTTATGGCTACCAGAATTTCAATTCACAAGCTGGTTTTTTATTGCAAAATCAATCCGTGGGTTTAACCTATGGCCTAAGTATGTCCTGGAGAATTTTTGATCGTTTAGATAAATTAAGACGTACTCAAATTAGCCAAATAGCAATTGATAATAATGGTATTGCTATCCGTGAACTTGAAAATCAACTTACTGGTAATTTATCCTCTGCTTTTGTAAGTTATCAAAATAAAATTACTTTGATCGAACTAGAGAATGCTAATGTAGAAGTAGCCAAGGAAAATGCTGATATTGCCCTTGATAGATATAAGGTAGGAAGATCTAATGCCCTGGAGTTAAGAGAATCTCAACAAAATGCAGTAGAGGCTGAAAGTCGGCTGCTTAACGCTATTTATTTAGCAAAAGTGGCTGAGGTAAACCTTTTAGCTATTAGCGGAAACCTTTACAATTAAAATTGTTTTATACACATTATTAAGTCATTGATCACCCTCACAATTTTTTAGTCGATTAATTAAAACCTTTCACTGTATTGCGCTGTTACAATAGTCATTAATCAATATACAATAATGGCAAAACAAGCAGCAACAAAAGCAAGTAAAACAGTAGATAAAGCAGCTAAAATATATACAGGATATATTAATCATGTGTTGGAAAATGGTAAAGAGCCAGCCTCTGTTTACAGATTCATGAAGGATTTGAAAATGGATGAAGTCACTTTTTACAATCATTATAATTCATTTTCGGCTTTAAGGCAACATATTTGGTTAGGCTTTTTAGAAGAGACTATTGCTAATTTACATTCTGAGGAGGCTTTTCTACAATACACCGCAAGAGAAAAACTATTAGCCTTATATTTTACCCTAATTGAGGTTTTAAAGGAAAATAGGAGTTATGTATTGATAGATATGAAGCTGGCCAAAAAACCGGGTAGTACTCCGGATTTTATGAAAGCTTTTAAACATAGGTTTTTAAAGTTTGCAGACGAAATATTATTGCAAGCCAAAGAGACCGAAGAGGTGATTGATAGACCCGTAATAGGTGATAGATACAAAGACGGATTATGGTTACAAACTATGTTTGTTTTACAGTTTTGGGTAAAAGATGATAGTATTGGGTTCGAAAAAACCGATGCTGCAATCGAGAAGGCTGTTAATGTAGCATTCGATTTAATGGGTAAAAGCCCATTAGATAGTATGGTTGATTTTGCCAAATTCCTGTTTCAAAATAGATAATAATGAGCGATAAAAAAGAACAATCAAGAATACCTGTTTCCAAAATTCAGCGTGCCAGTAAATTTGTTTCAACTGGTGCACGTGTGGGGGGTAATTACTTGAAACAT
>JBBSPJ010000370.1:0-4151 GCA_038258905.1 Cytophagales bacterium | reverse complement strand
TTTAAAAACTAGATGAAAGGGTTAAATCGAAGCGGATCCCCCATTGAGGGGGGTTAGGGCGGTGTTTCTTTGATGGATCCTAAAGCTTTTGCAGGGTGGTTTTAATTTTGGAAACCCAAAAATCTCTTTCATAGACCACAAAATCATACTCTTCACCTGAATTGGTGGTAACTTTTAGGCCATTTTGGAAAAGTTTGGCAGTTTTTCTAGGTTCCACTTTATTGATCTCTATTAATAAACATTGCGTTTCACCGGATTGAATATTCATCCGATGTGATTTGAAAACCAATCTTTTATCTGTCAATAAAAGCTTTCCGCCTACTCCCTCAATCCCGCGAAACAGGGTGGCCGGTCCTTCATGCAGCTCCTGTTCTTCTTCATCAACATCGATGTCAATTTTCTTCATTAGTTTGTCAGTCATTCTTTTCAATAAAAACAGGTATCCAAAGCCGAAAAGAATACCAAAGAAGATCATGTTAAAAATAAAACGACCCCAAGTGAATTCATTTTCTATGAAGAAATAATAGATTATGCTGTTGAGAACAGCAAAAATTAATCCTGAAGAAAGAGCAAATGATATTTTGTAGATAAAAGGAATTTTCATAAGGTATATTAGTACTAAAATGAACCAAAATAAGCTCAAAGAAAGACCTTATCTTTCTTCTGCGATGCAATCTAAATGAATTTACCCTAGTTTAAAAGCCTATTTGAGCACAATTTACCACTAATCCTATTCAATTATACACTAAGTTGATGGTTTGCGAGACATTATACATGCAGGCATGAACCATGGAGAAGGATTTATTAATGCAGGCTTAAAACACCTTAAGATTTGATAAATTAATCGAAGCGAATCCCCCATTGAGGGGGGTTAGGGGGGTGTTTCAATCACCAAAGGTATTCTGAAAATACTTATTTATCAGAAACCTTTTCGGCAAGAATTTCCTCGCTGGCTTTCCATAATTTATCCTGAATAGCCGAGTTATTGGAATCGGAAGAGGAGCGAACCGGCTTTTTATCTTTAAAATAACTACCATTTAAATCTTTGGAGATATCATTGAGCGCCAGGTATATACTGGTAGAGGCTCCTTCGCGAGTAGTTTTCATAAATGGTTTACCCAATTTCCACATTACTTTAAAAGGACCGGATAAATTATCTCCAAAGCCTGAATCAATTACTCCTGGATGTAAAGCATAACTTTCAAAGCCTTTTTGAACCAGAGATTTGGTGAATAGAACATTATAAAGCTTGGCATTACCGTAGGCTCTGATGGTAGAATAGTCTTTCTCAAGATTCAGATCATTAAAGTTGATTTTACCCGCTTTGTGGGCTTCAGAGCTAACATTAATGATTTTAGTTTTACTCTTTTCTAACAATGCCCAAAGTTCCTTTACTAAAAAGAAATGCCCTATATGGTTAATGGCTAAGTGTAGCTCCAGACCATCTTTGCTACAAATTCTTTTTTCAAATGTACCGCCTGCGTTATTAATAAGCACATCTAGATGAGTATTGGAGGCTAAAAGTTCTTCAGCTGCATTTTGTACCGTTTTTAAATCGGCTAAATCGCATTTTATAATCTGAATTTTATCAGAATTTGGAAATTTATCTAATAAATCAACGGCTTTTGCCGGACTGCGGACAAGGAAAATCAATTCATGGCCTTTTTCTAATAAAGCTTTAGCCGTTTCAAAGCCTATTCCGGAAGTAGCTCCGGTGATAGCAATTTTTTTCATATTTCTCTAATATTAAAAGAGAAACGCATTTCTCTTATTATAGTTAGAAAAAATATTGCTCGTTAAAAATCTAATTGCTTTTTATAAGAGCGGGATACTTTCAGCCAAACCTCTTCAACTTTTACTTTATCCTGTGTGTAGGCAGAAATTCTTAATTTATTAATAACAAAAGAGCGATGAATTTGAATAAAAACAGAATCATCTAGTTCCTTCAAAGTCTCTTTTAAAGTTATTTTGGACATAATAGGCTTTTCCTTCCCCACATAAAATTTAACATAATCTCCCATGGCTTCCAGATATATTATATCGGCATAAGGGATTTTGATCATTTGCCGATCCACTGAGATATATAAATGATCTACCAGTTCCAGCTTTTCGGTCTTTTCGGTCTGGGTTTGTTCAATAGGATAAATGGCCTTGAGAAAGCGTTCGAAAGAAACAGGTTTCAATAAATAATCCAGTGCTTTTACCTCAAAAGCCTCCACGGCATAGTTTCTATGTGCTGTAATAAATATAACGTAAGGAATTTTGGAAATACTTTTTACCATAGTAAGTCCATCTAAACCTGGCATTTCAATATCCAAGAACAATAAATCTACCGGCTCATTGGCTAAAAACGCTCTTACCTCCCAGGCATTTTTAAATACTCCCTTTAAATTTAAGTACGGCACCCTTTCCACATAAGACTGGATTAGTTGCCTCGCTAATGGTTCATCGTCCGCTATGATACAATTATAGGTTTGCATGAATAGGTAAAGCTATTTTTAAATGGTAGATATCATTTTCGGTAGTTGATTCCATGGTAAAATGGTTTCCATAAAAATAATCAAACTGCTTATTAATGTTTTCAAGACCTATTCCTTTATTATTTTTATCTTTTTCGGGATTAAAAGTATTTGAGGATTCTATCCGAAGAAAATCATCTTCAATTTTAATTTTCAAATTAATAATTACATCTCCCTGGTTATTCATGGCGCCATGTTTAAAGCAATTTTCTACCACAGTGACCAACACTAAAGAAGGAATTCTGATATTTTCAGACTCTTTTATATCTATCTCCTGAGTTAAGGATAGTCGATCTTCGTAACGCATACTTTCCAGGTAGATAAAATCATTCATAATAGCGATTTCAGCTTCAATATTAACCAAATCGTTCTTTTCTGCATGCAAAATATAATCTAGTAAACTACTCAATTTTAAAACCAATTCCGGAGCTTTATCCGACTTGAGTAGCGTGAGTGTGTATAAATTATTTAAGGTATTAAAGAGAAAATGAGGATGCAATTGCGTTTTCAGAAACTTCAGCTCAGATTCTGCCGCATTTTTTAGCGCCCTTTCCTTTTCTTCTAATGTCTGACTCCATTTTCTGATGCTTTGAATGGCTATAAAAAGTATTACTAACAAGAACAGAATGGCTGTTAAAGTGAGTAAATCTCTGCTTGCAGGAGGCATCTTATCAAAGTTATAATCTGCCACATACATAAATATTGCTGTGTTGATTAAGGTGGCTATATATAAGGAGGCAATTAGTATATAGATTACATAAACGAAAAACCTGACATATTTTTGCTTTAAAAGGTATTCTTCAAGCAGATAATAAGTGATCAAATACGCACTTCCGATGGGTATTGGAGAATAAACCAAGGTTAAAAATAAAGCCTCCTGCCAATCGGCCCTGTAGCCAATAATTAAGACGCAAAGTGATAAGGCCAGTGCCCAGTAGATAATATGAAATATAATTTTATTGAACATTAGCTCTAAAGATACTAATTTCAGTAATTTAATGGGAAGAAAGTCGGCAGGCTCTTGTTATAGGTCGGTAGAATGCAATATTTCCGTTTAACATTCTTCGTAAGTTATCCGACCTTGCATAGCTACAACCTATCGATAAATAAAATGAAAATGAAAGGTACTTTTTACAATTGTACTTCACTAAAAAATTAAAAACATGGGATTTTTTGAAATGCACATTGAAGGAGGATGGGAATTTATGTCTATTCTTTTTATTTTATTACTCGCCATATTAGCCACCGGTGTTCTGGCGCTGATCAACAAAAAAGAGCTTGCTAAGCAGCAAAAATGGATTAAAATTAACCAGGATTTGGCACTTTTTGCCTTGGTTTGGGGTATTTTAGGGCAAACAGTTGGTTTATTTGCCGGTTTTCAGGCCATAGAAATGGCTGGAGAAATTTCCCAAGGTGTTTTGGCCGGCGGTCTGAAGGTTTCATCTTATCCAACTATATATGGTTTAATTATTTTCCTGATTGGAAAGATATTTAAAATCATCACAAATTTTCAAAGTGAGGCATAGCGCCTTGCATTTTTCTTTATAGTCTTTGAGGCTTCCTCGAGAAAGATTTTAAATTAGATAATAGTTGATGTATAATAGATATGTAAATCGTTAGTTTTAGTTTTAA
>JBBSPJ010000369.1:0-4163 GCA_038258905.1 Cytophagales bacterium | reverse complement strand
TACTGTGGTTGAGCTCCCTCTCTATTGGAGAGGGTTGGGGTGAGGCTTTATCATCATCACAAGATTTTTGTCAGCATTTTTGCTTTCCTCATTTGAAAGAGAATAATTGGTAAAGCAATTGAATTTAACCACGAGGCACGAAGCACAAAGGGAATGCTTCGCATTATCAAAGGCTTATAAATAGACGATTTGATTGATACACTTATACCGTTCCCCATGGTCTGTGGCTCACAGAACATCTTCTGAAATGGCTGCATCAAAAGATATTGTCATCATTTTTGCTATCCTTCGGAGCAAAAATGTCGCCAAAATCGGGCTAATATTGTGCTTTTTTATCCCAGGGCTGGCGCCCTGCGCTACGAAGATTTCACCCCTAGTGGGGCTATGAATCATTGTAAAAAGAAGATTATATATACTTATTATCAATATAATTTTTAACATAACTCTCCTCATCGTTTGCAACGAGGAGGTCCGAGAACAGCTTTTGTACCATTGGGATGCCTATGGCATAAAGCTGCTAGTAAAAACTAAATTTAATAAGGGCAGCCATTTATTTACCATGACCTATGGCTCATAGAACATCTTCTGAAATGGCCGCATCATATAGATTTTGTCATCATTGTGGCTTTCCTCATTTGATGGGGAATAATTGCTAAAGCAATTGAATGATAACCACCACCTGTCCCGAATGATACGGGAAGGTATGAAAACACAAAGGGAATGCTTTACATTTTTAAGATACATTGGAATTTTGCTAGTGTAAATCATTAGCAATTATTTTTAAACTTTAGCTAAAAAACTCTGCGGGCCTTTGCGCCATTTCGCTCTACAAAAGTACTCACTTCGGCTTAAGCCCAATAATAATTATCTCTTATCCGCAAAGATCATTATTGGGATTAAATTGCCAATTTCATCTCATTTAACCTTAGTCGCTGACCTCTTGCGTTAGTTAAATGTAATATTAAACATATTTTATATTTGATTATTAATATATTTTATATAAATTAGTATTAAAATACTATCAATTAAACCAATACCTACAATGGATAAACTCATAAAAATAGCTGTTAGTCAGCTCGGAGAAAAAGAAATAGCAGGCTCACAGGAGCATAACCCAACTATTGTGCAATATGCCAAAGATGCCGGATTTGACTGGATAAACGATGACGAAACACCCTGGTGCAGTATTTTTGTGAATTGGGTAGCTAAGCAATGTGACTATATAGGAACAAACAAAGCGAATGCAAGATCATGGTTGTTGGTAGGAGAGAAGGTGGATGGAAATCCTGAGCCCGGCGACATAGTTATCTTTTGGCGGGAAAGTCCGAATTCATGGAAAGGTCATGTAGGCTTCTTCTTCGGCTATTCTTTTGACACCTCGCGCATTTACTGCTTGGGTGGTAATCAGGGTAATCAGGTGTCGGTTTCTGCATACCCAAGTCATACTTTATTAGGATTTAGGCGTTTATCTCCCTCAAAATTATTACAACTACCTCATCCTGATTTACAGAAAAATGATACTGGTGAGGTAGTGAAGCAATTACAAAGTGGGCTCAAATTAGCAGGTTTTGAAGTAGGCACCTCAGATGGCTTTTTTGGTCCTAAGACTGAAAAAGCAATGATGTCATTACAAGCCATGAGCGGTTTCTTAAAAGTAGATGGCATTTACGGAGAAAAAACTAAAAACTATTTACAATCAATTTTAACATCATGAACGAACCAGTAAGAATTTTATCAATTGATGGAGGAGGCATTAGAGGTATAGTGCCAGGCGTAATTTTAGAATGTATTGAAAGAGACTTTAACATTAAAGTGGCAGAGTATTTCGATATGATAACAGGTACAAGTACCGGTGGAATATTGGCTTGTGCTTATTTAGTCCCTGATGAGAGTAATCCGCAGAAAGCTAAATTTACTGCCAGAGAGGTAGTGGATCTATATTTTAATAGGGGAGGAGAAATTTTTGACATTCCATTTTTCCATAGGTTAAGAACTGCCAAAGGGATTCTGGATGAGAAATATCCTGAAAAAGGACTGGAAAAGGCATTAGATGATTACTTTGGAGATAGTTTGCTAAGTGAATTGTTAAAGCCTACCATCATTACTTCCTATGATGTAGAAAATAGAAAGGGTCACTTTTTCCGACAGCATATGGCTCATGAGGATGCTTGTAACTTTAAAGTAAAGGATATTTGCAGGGCTACTTCTGCTGCTCCAACCTATTTTGAATGTGCTAAGATTGCTGCTTTATCCGGCGATGAATATGCCTTGATTGATGGAGGCGTTTTTGTAAATAACCCTGCTTTGTGCGCCTACTCTGAAGTGCGTAATTTTTCTAAACTTACTGCTAAGCATATGCATATTCTGTCTTTAGGCACAGGACATGATATGGAATCTTATCCTTATCATAAAGTAAAGAATTATGGTAAGGCACAATGGATAATGCCTGCTTTGGATATCATGATGTCGGGAGCGGCAGATGTTACACATTTTCACCTGCAGCAAATATTTGATACCATTACTGAACCTAAGCAATATCTACGCATCAATAAGAGATTGGACGAGCATATTAATTCCGCAATGGATTGTGCCACAGATGAAAACATGGATGCTTTGGGCGATTTTGCTTTGAAATTATACAAGGAAAACAAATCAAAAATTGCGGAGTGGTTAGAGATTGTAAAGAAGAAAACAGATGCTGATTTAGATCCATATATTGCATAATTTTCTTTAATTCTTCTATTTCCTACTATTTTATAAGGGCAGGAAGCATAAAAGCATTAATTTTGGTTAAATTTTATTATTCCTATGACCAATAATGACATTCTCAAACGTATCCGTTATGTTTTCGATTATAACGATGCTAAAATGATAGAGATTTTTGCACAGGCTGATTTCAAAGTTACCCGACCTTTGCTCAGCAATTGGTTAAAGCCGGAAGAAGATCCTGAATTTAATAATTTATATGATAATCAATTAGCGGCTTTTCTTAATGGTTTGATTAACAATAATAGAGGGAAAAAGGAAGGGCCACAGCCTGAACCGGAAAATCAAATCAACAATAATATAATCCTTAAAAAGCTTAAGATAGCTCTAAATTTAAAAACCGATGACATCGTTGAACTATTCAGATTGGCAAACAAGCCGATTAGTCCGCATGAGCTCAGTGCATTTCTGCGCAACCCTAAACAAGCCCAATACCGACCTTTTATGGATCAATATTTAAGGAATTTCCTGAACGGATTGCAGATTAAGCATAGGGGGTAATGATCCTCGAATTGCTTAACCAAAATGGTGCGAGGACAAAAATTAAATTTTATTTTTTAGTGCAAGGGTTATCTCTTAATATCCTGAAACAACTTGAATATAGTTAAGCACAATTCAGAACAATGCATTAGAAAAAAATATAATGCGAATTTATCAACTTTTAGCTGTTTTTATGAAAGCCCTATTTAGGGTTACTAGATGGTTTTACTTTTGTGTTTTCACGTAGATCTGAAAAATATTAATTTGTTGGAGGTATATACATAAAGAGACTAAGTTAAAAAGTATTATAGAAATTTTTTATAATAACAATAAAATTATTTAATTGTTAAATAAGTTATTTATAGAAACGTCCATATCATTTTAGCGTTATTCAGTATTAAAATAATTCTATATGGAGGTGTTATTATTGAACAAAGAGGAATTAAAAGATATTCGTTTTAGCTCGAAAGAAGTTATAAGTGATGATATCTCTAAGAAGTTATTAATGGCTGATTTATTACGCGCTCAATCGTTGGGAAATTTAGAAAAAAACAAAGTAAGAATAATATTTCATCTTGCAGATGGCTCAAGAGGTGAAGTTGCCACTACAGTTTGGGGAGTAGGAGAATATCACCTTATGCTGAAAGGTGATATTAATATTCCTATACGATCTATTGAAAGTATTAAAATCATTTAAAAACTTTAACAGCATCGCTCAAGTCGTACACTTTTGCATTGGGTAATAGCTTTTTTACTATGCTAAACCCTGCAGCGGATCTGTAACCACCGGCACAATGTACAATTACTGGTTTTTGCGTGTCAATTTCAGAAGCCCTTTCTCTTAGCTCAGAAAGCGGTATATTTTTGGCATCATCAAAGAATTTACCATCTTCCACTTCTGATTTATTTCTGATGTC
>JBBSPJ010000368.1:0-4163 GCA_038258905.1 Cytophagales bacterium | reverse complement strand
TTACTACTAAAATTACTCCTACGCCATTGCCTAATAGTATAAACATAGGGCCCGGACAAGCACCAGTAATAGCCCATCCTAAACCAAAAATGGAACCTCCAATTAAATAGCGAGCCCAACTAAATTGCTTAGGAACAATAAGGATGGGTTCTCCATCAATAGATTTCAATTTTTTTCTTTTAATGAGTTGAATTACGATAATGCCAACTAAAATGGCAGAACCAATTACTCCATACATATGAAATGATTGAAACTTGAACATTTCATATATTCTAAACCAGGAAATTACTTCAGCTTTTGCTAATGTAATTCCGAATATGGTGCCTATTAATAAATATCTAAAAAATTTCATTTCTTCTTTTTAAAATAAGGGTTTAATTAAAGTACTAGCAGGTAGGGCAGTATAAAATAAGTCATTACAAGACCGCCAATAAAAAAGCCAATGACGGCCAGTAAAGAAGCAGGTTGTAAATCACTTAATCCGGAAATAGCATGACCAGAAGTACAACCTCCGGCGTATCGGGTTCCAAACCCTACTAAAAAGCCTCCTACTACCATAAAAATAATTCCTTTTACTGTAAGTAAAGATTCCCAGTTGAATATTTCCTCTGGCACAACATTTTTACCCGGGTTTTCTATTCCATAAGCTTGCAACTCAGCAATTGTGGTGGCTGAAATATGTGCAGCCTGGTCATTACTTAAATATAAGTGGGTTATTAAACCACCCAATACCAAGCCTGAAGCAAATATTAAGTTCCACATTTGATCTCTCCAGTTAAAATCGAAAAAATCGCAAGATTTTCCGGCTCCCAAAATAGAACACATGGTGCGAAGGTTGGAGGAAAGTCCGAATGACTTGCCAAAAAATAACATGGAGAACATAACCAGGGCGATTAAAGGGCCTGCAACATACCAGGGCCATGGTTGGCTTATCCAATTAATTATTTGATTCATAAATTCTGTTTTTTTATTTGTTAATTGATATTATTAAATATGTATTTGGTCTAACCGACTCTAACATGAAAATCAAAATTAATGTTATAACATTTAAAGAGGTGTAACAAAAGTTACCAATTCCTGATTTATATCATTAAAAACCCAATTTTTTAATAGTTTCAATATTAATTTTCTTCTTTTATTGAAGAAGGCATTCTTATTTTAATGATGACTGATGAAAAAATGGTAAGTATTCCGATAAGTATAATGGCATATTCCACACTAAATAAATCTGCAATAATACCCGAAATAATTGCTCCAAATGCATAGCCGAGATCGCGCCATAACCGAAAAACACCAATGCTTTCGGCTCTTTGCTTTGGAGTGGTAGCTTCTGCAATGGTAGATAAAAAAGTAGGGTAGACCAATGCTGTTCCCAGACCTAATACAATAGAAATACTTGCTATTGCAATAAATGATGAACTAAAAGCGATCATTATGATTGCTATTCCCTGCAAAAGCATACCCCAAAAGAGCATCAATTTTTTGGAATATACATCGGCCATTTTACCTGTAAATAGTTGACCTATTCCCCATACCGTTGGGTAGATGGCAGTAAGTATGCCAATTTTCTCTATGTTAAACTCCATTGAAATCAATAAAATGGGTAAAAGCCCCCAAATCATTCCATCATTTAAATTATTGATTAAGCCTGCCTGTGAAACAGAACTAAGCGTTTTATGCTTAAATGTGGTGTCTAAAAATATGTTATTGAGGGGTGTTATTATATTAATACTATTCTCCTTTTTAACAAAACTACGAGTATCTTTTATGAATAATATTGTAAGCAATAATCCCGAAATGGAGATGAAAATGCCAATGTAAAATGTGTAAGGAGTTATACCATATTGATTAGCTACTAATCCGGATAGAAAAGCTACAATGCCTACAGCCAAATAACCGGCAAATTCATTCAAGCCCATAGCTAGCCCTCTATCTTTCTCACCTACTAAATCAATTTTCATTACTACTGTAGTACTCCAGGTTAAACCTTGGCTAATCCCTAAAAAAATGTTGGCTAGTATTACCCAATTCCAGCTCGGGGCATAAATTAGTAAAAAAGGTATAGGAATGGCAAAAAGCCAACCTATAATAAGTAGGTTTCTCCTTCCTAATTTATTGGATAATTTACCCGTAAAATAGTTGGTAATAGCTTTAGTAATGCCAAATGCTGTTATAAAAGACAAAATTGCAGTATTGGAAGCCATTCCAAATTCTAGCGCTGCAAATTTTGGAATAATGGATCTTTCTAACCCTACCACACCACCTACAAATGCATTTACTAACACTAAAAGTGAAAATTGTTTCCAATTCTGTTTTAGCCCTAATGTGATATTTTCTTTGATTGGTTTAGCCACTAAATTATCTGTAAAAGATTAAAATTTATAGTTTACGATGAGCTGAGAATGTAAAATCTCTTCTTTTAAAAATGGATTAATAACCTCTTCATTTGCAAATAGCAAGGTATTAAGAAACCTGAAACTCAGATTGTCCCAATTCTTATAAAATTTGGCTTGAATATCTAAACTTATCTGGTTAAAATAACTATCTCTCTTGATATTATTTATTGAATTTTCTTCCTCAAAAGAAGTTCTTACGCCATAAATACCAAGATTCAAGTCATTCCATTGATCAAAGGGCTGTAAATCTATTTTTATGGCCTGACTATTGATCCCATTCAATTCTTCTATTCTATGACGGCTTATAAAAGTGTAAAATGGCTCCGCCCCCCACTCTTTTGGGAAGATAAATGGGTTGTCTGAAAGACTTAGGGTGGTGTTATAGGAGATTTGCCATTTTGGCGATATCCACTTTAATTGTCCTGAAATAATCTGATTATAGTTGTTATTCAATTGGTCTGTAAATACCATATCATCATCTAAACCTTGCTGAAAAACATATTGCAAGCCAATTTTCAAGGCATTTTGAGTCCACTCCAGCTGGTTAAAATTAACGTAGCTTAATTGATTTACAAAATAATGCCAATTATGATAAATTAAGTTAGGATTAACTTTATAATGACCTCCTAATATAAATAATTTTATTTTTTTATGAATTACTGAATTGGTATCGGAACTCTGAAATCTATCATATAGACCTATACTTTTGGCTATGCTTACCCATTCCGTAGTAGCCCTGGGTGAAACTTTATTAAAAAGCCCTCCATTAATTTCAAATCGATGGCCTTCATTTAAATCAAACCATATACCCTGAAAAGCGGAAGGCTTCATGCGTGAATCCTGAGGATTCACAAATGGGGTTTCTAACAACATTTTCCCTAGCTTTATGTAAGAATCATTAAATCTGTATTTTACAAATAGCTCTTCCAGCCGGTCCAGATCATGTTTGTTGCTAGGGTTTTCCAGATCAAATAATTGCCGCTCCCATTTTGGTGTAAACTGATAGTCTTCAGAATCCAAATTAGTGGAAGTAATATTATAGGTATATAAACCGCCTACGCCTAACTGGAAGCCTTTCCAATAAGAAGTGTGATAATAAAGCCTTCCGCCAATGGCTAAAGCCGCATGGTATGTTCTGCTGGTAGGGCGTAATGTGTGCATCATATTAACCCTGATTAATCCGCTGGTATAACCTTTCTGGAACCATTCTTTAAATGAATTTGCCTCATTAGGATTGAAAGATCCATGATTAACTGAGTCAATAGACTCATATTGTTGATTATTATTTTGTGTAAATCCAGAAATTGGGCATAGTAATATAATGCCCCATAAAATTATCAGGGATTTCATAAAGTTAGCTTGAAAAGTCAGGTAGAAAATTTCTACCTGACTTAATGAAATGGATTATTTTAAAGTAGTTGGACAAACATACTCTGTGGTAGGAACATCTGTTTCAAGGACTGCTTTGATGCCACCTGAAATATTCACTATGTCATGTATTCCTCTTGATTTGTAAATAGAGGCTGCAATCATTGATCGGTATCCGCTTTGGCAATGGATATGGTAAGTAGCCTCATCTTCTAAGTTTTCAAAATTTTCATTGATGAAATCTAAAGGTAAATTAATAGCGTTTGAAATATGCTCAGCATCAAATTCACTCGGTTTTCTCACGTCCACCACATTTAATTTATTTCCTTTATAATCTTTTGCAAAAACTTCTGATGCGATAGATTTTACATGATCCACTTCTTTACCAGCAGCTTTCCA
>JBBSPJ010000367.1:0-4192 GCA_038258905.1 Cytophagales bacterium | reverse complement strand
TTTTCATATTGATATGATTCAGATTCAAAATCAAAATACACATTCTGTACCCGGTCTGCATAGAAATACACCACTTCTCCTTGTTCAAAAACAGCATTACTATTTGCTTCAACCTCTATACTTATTGGCTGCGGATCAGTGGGATAATCTTCAGAATTAGCTTGAGGCAAGCTACCTCCCTGCATTCCATATATTTGAATTTTATAAGGGTCAACCTGATTAGGATTTAGAGAAGCTGATTGTAAGAACTCATAATCTATCTTATAAACCCCTTCTGTTGTAGTTGCAATTTTTACCAAGCCAGTTTTGTTTAAAACCGATTGAGCCACTAACTGACCATTAGATAATAAGATGATAAATAAGAGTAAAAACTTATACTGCATGAAAATTTTAAGAGGTAAACGTATTTGCTAACATATATTTTAGATGATTAATTTCTTTTGCTTAGGAGAAATTGAATACCTGACAATAAAATATAGCTAATTATAACGAAAGGGATTGCAGAAAATTTAAAAATAGCTAAAAATATAACTGAGAAAATAATCGTCAGGTATCTAAAAACATTGTCGCTCCATTTTAAATTTTTAAATTTCAATGCAATCATCGGAAGTTCAATTACCAATAAGATAGAAAAAATGAGAGAAATGATTAACAAACTGCCGGTTGTAAATATAAAATCAAAAAACTCATATTCTTTCAAAAAAATGAGTGATCCTATCAAAAGGGCATTGGCAGGAGTTGGCAAGCCAAGAAATTGATCTCCCTGTCGGGTATCAATATTAAATTTAGCCAACCTAAAGGCGGAACAAACAGCAATAAAAAAAGCTAAAAAACTTAACCAGCCAGCATTATTATCCTGTAGATATTGAAAAATTATAAAAGCAGGGAGCACTCCAAAAGTAACCATGTCTGCCAATGAATCCAGTTGTTTGCCAATCTCAGAATGTACTTTTAATAATCTGGCTACCATTCCATCAAAAAAATCAAAAACTGCTGCTAATGCTATAAAATAAGCGGCATAGATAAAATTGGACTGCAATGCAAAATAAATTCCAATGCAACCTGAAACAAGGTTTGCAGCAGTAATAAAATTGGGTATATTCTTTTTTATCATATCATTTTAGTGAATAGCACAAAAGGGATTAGTATTTTTCTCCTTTTGTAGAATTGTTTCCGGCCCATGACCACAATATACTTTTACCTCATCATGGTATTTAAATAACTTTTGTTGAATACTATTTATAAGCGTATCAAAATCTCCACCTGGAAGATCTGTCCTTCCTATGCTGCCATCGAATAACACATCCCCTCCTATAAAAACTCTTTCTTTCTCATTCATTAACCCTATGTGTCCAGGAGCATGGCCCGGCAAAAACAAAACCTCAAACTCGATATTGCCAATGAAATGTTTATCTCCTTCTTTTAAAAATTTATCCGGCTGAGTAGGCTGGTAATTTGCAAAACCATAACCTGCCGCATAGGAAGGTACAGCTTGTAAAACAGGTAAATCCAATTCATGCATAATGAGAGGAACACCAAAAGTATCCTTAACAAAGGCATTCCCCAGTACATGGTCGATATGACAATGTGTATTAATTAATTGCTCAATTTTAATGCCTTCCTCCGCTATAAATTGAGTTAATTCATTTTGTTCATAACCTTCATAACACCCCGGATCAATTATGGCTCCAATTTTGTGGTCATCATAAACTATGTAGGTATTCTCCATAAATGGATTAAAAACAAAATGCTTTATATGTATCATATCAATAAACTTTACTGCAAATTTGTTGAAATTTAAACTGAATGCCTAAAATTTGATTATTAATGTATGAAAGTTGATTTCTTAATTGTGGGTCATGGTATTGCCGGAATTTCTATTGCAGAGCATCTGGAGCAAAATAATGTTTCATTCCTGGTCATAAATAACGAAGTAGCGCATTCAAGCTCTAAAGTGGCAGCTGGTTTATATAATCCTATCACAGGTAGAAAAATGAAAAAAACATGGCTGGCAGATGAGTTATTTCCTTACCTGGAACAATTTTATGGAGATCTGGAAAAAAAATTGAAAGCTAAATTTTTAATTGAAAAAGATATTTTCAGATCTTTCGTTTCTATTGAAGAACAGAATGAATGGATTGGAAGTGACCTTCCAACTGAAAATAGTGAGCTCAATTTTATTAAAAGCGTAGCTACTAAATCTAAATTTGGAGAATATATCAATGACCCGTTTGGGGGTTTATTATTAAAACATTCCGGATTTATTGATTTAAACAATTTAATAACAGCCCATAAAAAATACTTACTTGGAAAGAATCAGTATATCAATAAAAAACTGGTCTACAATGAATTGGAAATAAATAGTGATTTCATATCGTATGGAGAAATTCAGTCAAAAAATATAATTTTTTGTGATGGTGCCCTCACTCAAAATCCATATTTTGAATGGGTTCCAAATGCTCCTGTGAAAGGAGAACTTCTACATATTAAAACAGAAGCTCCTTTACCTGATGATGTGATTTTTAATAGAGGGATATTTATTGTGAAAAATAGCGATAAGGATTACTACAGAGTAGGTGCCACTTATGAATGGAGAAATTTGGATACAGAACCCACAGAGAAAGCAAAAGTCCAATTGGAAGGAAAATTAAAGGAATTATTAAAAACTCCGTATAAAATAGTTGATCAGGTGGCAGGAGTCAGGCCAGCTTCTAAAGATAGAAGACCTCTTATAGGGAACCACCCCGAGCTAAAAAACGTTTTCCTTTTTAATGGACTAGGCACAAAAGGAGTATCTCTTGCACCTTATTTTGCAAATAATTTTTGTTTATCTCTCTTAAAAAGAGAAAAATTAAAAGAAGAGGTCGACATAAGTCGTTACTATTCGTTATATTCAAGCTGATATTTTTTTATTTATGAAGAATATTTTTACAAAACTCATTTTACTACTTATCGCAACTCTATGTGTTGGGTTAAACCATTCTAAATCACAGGATAACGAAGAAGTATACGGTAAAAACAGAATTCAATATAGGAGTTTCGATTGGAGATATTATAGCTCTCCCCATTTTGATGTTTATTACTATCAGGGAGGACAAAAAATAGCCAAGCACGTAGCCGACTATATTGAAGATGAGTACAATAGGATCACCGACATAATGGGTTACGCTCCATATATTAAAACTAAAGTTTTTATTTACAACAGTGATTTAGATCTAACACAAAGTAATGTAGGGATTAAGGAAGCTACATTTGATGTAGGTGGTCAGACTAACTTTCTAAAAACCCATGTTGAAATTGCATTTCAAGGCTCTATTTCAGACTTTGAGGATGATTTAATTTATAAAATCTCTAAGCTATTTATAGATGATATGCTTTTTGGAGGTTTGGTTTCTGAAGTTTTTCAATCTACTTATCTTTTTACAGTCCCTGAATGGTTTGTAAATGGAATAGCAGCCTATATTGCTTATGGGTGGAGTGCTGAAATGGATGATTTTGTACGTGATTATTTATCAATGAATAATGCGGATAAGATAAAAAAATTGAGTGGAAAAGAGGCTATGCTCGCTGGACAATCTATCTGGAATTTTACTTCTGAAAAATATGGTAGAATCAATATTTCTAACATTTTAAATCTTACGAGAATAATTAGAAATGAAGAAAAAAGTATTACGAACACATTAGGAATTCCTTACAGAGCCTTTCTAAGTGAGTATCGATATTTTTATCTAAACAGTGCCAGTGAAGATGAAATGATGAAGCCGGAAAGAAGAAAGCAGCTATCAAAGCCTTGGAAAAAAGATTTGTTATATAAATCAACATTTAGTCCGAATGGTAAATATTTAGCTTATTCTATAAATGACCACGGTAAGTTCAAAGTGAAATTGAGAAATATTACGAATGGCAAGGAAAAAACTATACTTAAAGGTGGTATCAAAAGATTAGATGATAAATTTTTTGAGAATCTACCAATTTTAAGTTGGGGTGATAGTGCAACACTTGGTGTTGTTTCTCATGAGAGAGGTGTCAATCTTCTGTATCTATACAACCCCTATACTAAAGAAATGCAAACCCGGGATTTAAGGAGATTTGATCAGGTGAATCAAATGGATATTTATCCTAATGGTAAAACTGCTGTAATTAGTGCCAACGTAAATGGCCAATCCGATTTATATTTAGTGAGTACAGGCCG
>JBBSPJ010000366.1:0-4197 GCA_038258905.1 Cytophagales bacterium | reverse complement strand
CATGAATCATTTAATAGCCCCCTCAGTTTTAGCCGCTGACTTTGCCAATTTGCAAAGAGACATAGAAATGCTCAATGAAAGCCAGGCAGATTATATCCATATAGACATTATGGATGGTGTTTTTGTCCCAAATATTTCTTTTGGAATTCCGGTTTGCGAAGCCATTTATAAGCATGCGAAAAAGCCCTTAGATGTGCATTTAATGATTGAAAAGCCGGAAAATTATATTCAGGCATTCCATGATGCAGGGGCAGCTACAATTTCTGTGCATTACGAGGCTACCCATCATTTACACAGAACCTTACAAAGCATTCGCGATTTAGGTTTAAGAGCAGGAATAGCCATTAACCCACATACTAATGTGCAATTATTGGAAGATGTTATCTTAGATACTGACTTAGTTTGCCTTATGTCCGTTAACCCAGGGTTTGGAGGTCAGAAGTTTATTGAAAACACTTACACGAAAGTCCGCAGACTAAAGGAAATCATTGTTGATGCAGGAGCCAATACCCTTATAGAAATTGATGGAGGTGTTAACATAGACAATGCCCCGCTTTTATTGGAAGCAGGAGCTGATGTTCTTGTGGCTGGAAGTTTTGTTTTTAAATCTGAAAACCCAATTCATACTATACAGGAGTTGAAAAACGTTTCCTTTTAATTAGGGTCTGCTTAAAAAGTCTCAGGTACCTTAAATACAATCAGTCAAAGTGAAGTCGTATTGTTTATACTTCGAACCTGCCTGCTGCAGGCAGGCTGAAGCCTGAGAAGTACCTGCCTGCTGCAGGCAGGGTTGAGGTGCTTGAGGCTAAGCCACTAAAAAACTAGAATTTGATTTTTTTAGTGTACAGTTTCAAAATTTTTTTTCTAAAAAAGCTTGGACTTGCTGAAAAAACTATTGCAGACTATTAAGTATTTAAATTTTTATAATGTATATTTTCTCATATTTAGCTGTTTTTAAGTAGGCCCTAAGTCATTTCCTGTTTCTATGCGCTCAATCATATTAGTCCTTTTTTCTATTCTCTTTATAAATTTATCAGTTTATGGACAAACTGGTTTATTAAAGGGTATTATAAAGGATTCAATTGATAATTCCCCCATTCCTGAGGTAAATATACAGGTGAAAAAATACAACATTGCTACCACTTCCAACGCAAATGGTGAATTTCAAATAAGATTACCCTTACAAGAGACCTATCAATTAACCATAAGCCATGTAGCATATAAAAATAGAGTGCTCAATATTAGTGCAGATCAATTAATTGATCTCACAATTTTACTAATTCCAGATCAGTTGGTCCTTCAGGAAGTGGGAGTGAAAGCAACTAATGAAATGCTACCTACAGGAACATTGCAAAAGATTTCGCCCATTTCTTTAAATGAATCGGCAACTCCTTTTAACGAATTTAATCAAATATTAGGGACTCTTCCGGGTGTGGTATCAAATAATGAATTGAGTAGTGCTTATGCAGTAAGAGGTGGAAATTTTGATGAAAATCTCATTTATGTAAATGGAATAGAAATTTACAGACCTTTATTAGTAAGAGCCGGACAGCAGGAAGGGTTAAGTTTTATCAACCCGGATTTAGTGAGCAACATACAATTTTCTGCCGGTGGTTGGGAGGCTAAATACGGTGATAAATTGTCGAGTAATTTATTAATCGACTATAAAAAAGCCAATAAAACGGAAGGAAATGTAAATGTAGGGTTTTTGGGTGCTTCCGCCTATTTAGCTACTAAAACTAATAAAAACGATAATTTGTTACTTGGGTTAAGGTATAAAAATGCCAGATATCTATTCAATACCTTTGAAACGGATGGAGAATACCTCCCTAGGTTTATAGATTTTCAGGGATTCTATACCTATCAGTTTTCATCCAAAACAAGTCTCGATGTGCTAGCTACTTTTGCACAAAATGATTATTTCGTGGAGCCAGCCTCTCGTGAAACTGATTTCGGAACCTTTCAGCAAAAGCTTAGATTTTTCGTGGCTTATGATGGTGCAGAATCTTTAAGTTATAGAAGTTTCCAAGGGGGAACCAGGCTGAGCCATTTATTTACAGACAAGTTTAAATCCTCTTTAATATTATCAGCCTTTAGCACCACTGAATTTGAATATATTAACACCGAAGGTTTTTATCGCTTATGTGATGTGGATAGAGATTTTTCCTCAGACACCTTTGACCAGTGCATTACTCAAAGGGGTGCGGGAAGTAATTTTATATATGCACGTAATTTGCTAAATGCATTTGTTTATCAGGCCGTATTAAGAAATGATTGGCAATTTACTAAGAATCAGCTACTATCTTTTGGGGCCGAATTTAAACAGCAGAGAGTAAATGATCTATTAGATGAATATGAATTCCGCGATTCATCGGATTTCGTTCAAATTACCAGGGTAATTAACCAGGAGAATAGCTTAATAGCCAATTTTGCCAATATTTATGTACAGCATGAGTGGCAAATTAGTGAAAGGCAGTATCTTAATAGTGGTTTAAGAATTAATTATGCTTCCAATTCTAATCAGGTCCTTTTTAGTCCGCGCTTTCAATACCAATTGAGTGTGCATGAAGATAAGAGTGGTCAGTTGGGTCTTTCTGCGGGTATTTATCGTCAATTTCCTTTTTACAGAGAGCTTAGGGATTTTCAAGGATCTTTAAGACCCGATTTAAGAGCTCAAAGCGCATTGCATTTAATTGCTAATTATACTAAAAATATGTCCTTATGGAATAGGCCTTTTCAGTTTACTGGCTCTGGTTATTATAAGTACCTATACGATATAATTCCTTTCGATGTAGATAATATAAGGCTTAGATATAGACCTGAACTGACGGCCGATGGTTATGCCTATGGGGCTGATATGCGCATAAGTGGAGAATTTGTTCCCGGCACGGAGTCCTGGTTTAGCTTAGGCTTACTTTCCACCAAAGAAAATGTAGAAGGAGATGAACAGGATTTTATAAGAAGACCCACAGATCAGAGGGTAACAGCATCAATATTTTTTCAAGATTATTTCATCAACGACCCTACGCTTAGAGTCAATTTAAGATTACAGGTTGGCTCAGGATTACCTTTTGGGCCACCTAATAGTATTACTGGAAGAAATTCATTAACAGGTGAGTGGTATAGAAGAATGGATATCGGTTTCTCTAAACAGTTTTCTTTGGAAAGATTTGAGCAATTATCCTTTATTGAATCATTTTGGGTAGGTTTAGATGTTTTAAACGTATTAGGCGTATCTAATACCATTTCTTATTCCTGGATAGAAGATTTCAACGGTCAGAATTTTGCTGTACCTAATTCACTTTCGGCAAGATTTTTGAACCTTAAGGGAATTGTGAAGTTTTAAATATAATTATCTCCAAACTCTTATACACTATGAAGGCAATCCATCTTTTTATCATTGGCTTAGTATTTTTATCTGCATGCGGACCTAAAATAATTTTACAAACAGATAGTGATAATCCCATCGATTTAAGCGGTAGGTGGAACAGCACAGATGCAGAAATAGCAAGTAATCAGGTATTTAATGATTTATTAGGGTCAGATTGGCTTAAAAAGTTTAAATCAGATAAAAATTATACACCTTCAATATATATAGAAGGTTTTACCAATGATATGAATAACGACCTTTTTAATGATCAACTAACTAATTTTTTCACTCAATATATTAATGATAATAGGCAATTCAAATTACTGAAAGAAGATAATACAAATATCCCTTATCTCATTTTAAAAGGTAATTTAAGCTCAGAAAATTTTGAGCAGAATAATCAACAAGGAATAAATTATCATCTTGAGGTGCAATTAATGAATACAGAAGGAGTGTTGGTTTGGTCGGAAGATAATTTCATTAAGAAATTTATTAAGGAATAATTTAATGTTATAATTAAATTTATAGTAAACTTTAGAGGTACGAGCTACAAGCTCGCACCAGAGAAGTTCAGTGCCCAAATGTCTGACATTTCTAAAACCCTCTAGCTGGCGCGAGCTTTCAGCTCGTGACTCAATTGAAATTACTGCTTAAACATTAATAAATTCCTATCATCTTTAAAATAATCTGCAGCATCTCTGATTAAAGTATTATGCCCTGCTTCTAAAACAATATTTTCGTAGGTATTAACATGCTGTAAAAAATCCATCATGTTGTTTTCAGTAATAATTTTATCATATTTTCCCGTCACCATGATAGTAGGGATT
>JBBSPJ010000365.1:0-4215 GCA_038258905.1 Cytophagales bacterium | reverse complement strand
TTTTGACCATCTTAATGCTGCCAAGTAGTCTACGCAGTCCTGCTCCGATTTAAACATTTCCTCAAACTCCATTTGATTTGCTGGATATTTCATTCCATAAAGATAACACTTTACGGGAGACGATCAGATACCCCATTTAAAGTTAAATGACATATAAAATTAATTTCACCTTCATTACCACCCACTCTTATCAGTCAAAGAATTACAATGTTTTACAATAAGGAAACTCGAATTCCATTTCTATCAATTAAATTGCTATTATAATTCAATAAATGCAAAGCATTTTCTTCGCGCCTTGGTATCTTTGTGGTTAATTAAGCTCCGAAGGAGTAAAGGTAAATTATTAAATTTCTTCTCAAATTGATTTTAATTAGTTCCCTTAAAACCTTTGACTTAAACCATATAGCGATGCTTTCAGTACAATTACTAGGATGTAATCTATTAATAGTAGTTAAGTAAATCAGCTAAAATAAAGACCTAATTTTAGGCAAAAAAAAAGACCGACTCTTCCGAATCGGTCCTTTAAAAATGTTTTTAGCTTAAGCTTTAGCAGCTCTTGCTTTTTTAGTTTCTGTCATAGCAATGTTATACACAACTAAACCAAAACCAATTTTGTTGATAGCATCACCAATGTTATAGATTAAGTCCAAGTCACTTGGCTGTAATAAACCTGCACCATCGGCACCTAACCATCCACCAGGCATTGCCATATAACCGATTGGATAGATTGCCCAACCTACTAATACAAACCATGCTAATGCTTTAATACCTTTTTGTACCGCCTCACTATCACTAGCTTTAGCTAATTGTGCTGCTTCACCAGCCCATGCAGAATACAAAATATACAAATAGCCTAATGTGGAAATAACACCCCATAATACAGAGTGACCCATTGAGCCGTCAGTAAATGCTTCACCAATATAACCGGCTACTAACATTACCACTGAAGCCAAAATTAATTTCCATAGGAAACTTTGTTTTGCACCTGCTGGTCTTAATAATAAGTAAAACTCAACGCACATCAATGGAACAGTTAATGTCCAATCGATATAACGTAATACTGTTGGGTTTAATCCTGTTGCTGCATAGTAATCACGCATGTAGTAATAGTGAACTGCTGCAATCATGGTAATTAAACCTGATACTAAAAGTGAAGTTTTCCACTTTCCATCTACCTGGCTTCTTTCGAAAAAGAAAAATACCGAGGCTGCGAACATAGCCATATACCCTGTAAAAAAGGTAAATGCTACCGGATCATTTGAGTCGATGTTCATAACATCTGCTAGAAATAGTGTTTCCATAGTTTTAAGTGTTTAATATTATGTTGAATTCGTTAAACAACAATATCGAGAAAAGGTTTGCATATTCCTATATTGTTCACTAAATATTTAATAATAATAAACAAAAAAGTTAAATCCGGTGATTTTCGGGGTTATTTGGTCGATATTTTAGAATAAATCTTTAGAGTATTTTTCATTAGCCAGTAGAAAATATTGATAATTCGTAAATTATCAGGTCAAAGTATATGTTCTTCACTCTTTTACAAGTGCCTAAATTATTTTTTAAATTAGTAGTGAATTTTATTTGGAGTTTTAATGATTATTCTGGATTTGCACCATTATAATTTTTTACTTTTGCAATCCTAAGTTTTTAAGATGGATAAATTAAAGCATGTAGCCATAGCCGGTAATATTGGAGCCGGAAAAACCACATTAGCCAAAAAGCTTTCGCATCATTATGGATGGGAAACTGAATTTGAGGCAGTGGAAGACAACCCCTATCTGGAAGATTTCTATAAGGACATGAAACAATGGTCTTTTCACTTGCAGGTATATTTTCTCAATAGTCGTTTAAACCAGATTAAAAGAATAAGAGATAATAACAAAATTGTGGTGCAGGACCGATCCATCTATGAAGATTGCTTCGTATTTGCTAAAAACCTCCACTTTTCTGGTAACATGACTAATCGGGATTATCAAAATTACCTCGCATTGTTTGAATCTATGTCACCTGTAATAACTCCACCGGACCTACTTATTTATTTAAGAGCAGATATTCCTAAGTTGGTGGGGCAGATAGAGAAAAGAGGGAGAACTTATGAGGAGAGTATCCGGATTGACTATCTGAAAACACTTAACCAGCATTATGAAGAGTGGATTAAGCAATATAATATTGGTAAATTGATTATTATAGATGTAAATCAGCTGGATTATTTAAGTAATGTAGAAGATTTTGCGCTTATAATAAGCAAGATTGATACAGAAATGAATGGTTTGTTTTCGCATCAGGGTTAAAAGATATGCGTTACTTTAATTAGTTAATGACTTTGACAGCTTTTTATTACCTTTTAAATTATTACTGAAAAATAATAAAGGTTACTGTATTTTCAGGTAATTGATAAGCTCTTCTGCTTTTTATAAAATACACTCATCAGTAATAAATTTACCAATGAGTGTTACCATGTAAGCGTTATTTACTACCTAGAAGTAGTAGTTCATTTACTTGTATATCAGTAGTGTATTGTTTCTCACCTTGTTTATTTTCATAGCTTCTATATACTAGTTTACCTGAAATGGCTATTTCCATGCCTTTATCAGTATATTTTTCGGCTATATCTGCTATTTTACCCCAGGCAGAAAGCCTGTGCCACTGTGTTTCTTCTACCTTTTCTCCTTTTTGATTTTTGTAGGTTTCGTTAGTCGCCAGGCTTATACTAGCTAATTTCTTTCCATTGTCGAAAGTTTTGATTTCCGGCTTAGCACCTAAGCGACCGATTAACTGCACGTTGTTTTTTAAATTGTACATAGTTTTTAAATTTTAATAAAACATTTATTGATTTAAGTCGCCACTATTCAGCAGCAACATCACAAAGGTGCAGGGTGCGAATAAAATTAATCGGTTGCTAAACGTTTATAGTCTTTTGTATTCGTTTGTAAATGTTTGTAAGCGTTTGAAAACGGTTATTAATCACTAGCAGAGAGTATTTTCTGATCCTTAATTGGCAGGAAAAGGTATAAAAAAGTCAGATATGTTCTTTTTGTAAAGTAACTATAACTAGAAGAGGTAGAGATTAGGTTAATTAATAAAATTCAAAAAATTAGTTTAAATTGCTACGATACAAATTAGCTTAATGTACTTAGAGGTGCAGTTAGTACATGTTGCCATTCAATGGGTAAAACTAGATGCAAACTCAAAACACTAAGAAAAATTAACAGATATGAAAAAACTTATAATTCTGACTTCATTACTTGTATTTTCTGCATTTGCTTCACCTCTTTTTGCTCAACAAAATGAATTTATTAAAGAATATTTGGAAAGATTGGAAAAATCGAAAGAATATTTAATTCTTTTAGCAGAAAGAATGCCAGAAGATAAATATGCTTTCAAAGCAACAGAAGAATCTATGACTTTTGCCGAAAATTTAATGCATATTAGCTGGGCAATGGATTGGCACAGCCAGTCTTTAATGGGAGGACGTGAAGCTAGAGATTGGAATACTGACACTGAACTGAAAGTTGATAAGAAATCCAAAAAGGAGATGATTGTTACAATTGACAAAACGTTTAACAAAACCATAGAATTTATCTCAAATTTTGACTCAGACAGACTTGACGAAAGATTGGACTATTTTGGTGCGGACAGAACAAAAAGACAGATACTGTTATTACTTGCTGACCACATAACCCATCACAGGGGACAAATGCTTGTTTATATGCGACTGAATGGACTAAAACCACCGAGATATGTACTGTACCAATAATTTAAATTGAGCACATGAACTTGGAATCTGAACAAAAAACGGACTGAAATGATGAAGTGAAAAATAACGAAATGGTAACATCAGCTATAGCCATTGCGATTTTAATCGTTAAAAATTAACATATTGCAGTTAATAAACTATAGCAAGGAGGCGATCAAATGGTTTCAAAATCCTACACTTGTCATATCCTAAGAGTTAGCATTCAGTTACCAATCAGCATTTCCTATCTTTATCATCTCGAATCCCGTCATTCAGCATTTTCTTAACACGCTTAAATTGTTTGATTTTAGAGTCAATTTCTATGATCTTGATTTCCAAAGCCTCGATTTTCTTCTATGCTGATAACTGATTGTTAACCAATCTTCCAGTAAATCCTTTATTTCAGATAAAGTGAATCCTATTACTTTGGCTTCCTTTATTAATTGAATCTTTTCAATTAAGCTCTCATCGTAATG
>JBBSPJ010000364.1:0-4240 GCA_038258905.1 Cytophagales bacterium | reverse complement strand
CTTTTCTGGCTACATCTATCGGCTGGATGTAGTTCATATCCAATCCGTAACATAATTTCTCAATACGGGCGGTGATTTTATCAAACTTAACGGATTCCCTTCTTCCGTCTCTTTTTATTACTAACATACTCTACTATTGGTTATTCGGTTCTTTTAAATTTACTCAATGTTGAACAGCTTTCTGTTCCTATTATATTCCCCAATTATTAGAAGATTCCTACCCCCGGCAGGCATCACCTACAGGAATCTAAAAGTCCTCGTCTAGAGAGAATCTTGCCTGGTTGTCGTCATCTTTTTTCATTACACCTGCTTTTTGGTAATCTCCTACTCTTTTCTCAAAGAAGTTGGTTTTACCTTGTAATGATATCATTTCCATAAAATCGAATGGATTGGTTGCATTATATAGTTTTGGGCACTCTAATTCAGATAATAATCTATCAGCCACAAATTCGATATACTGACACATTAACTCAGCATTCATTCCAATTAATTTCACCGGCAATGAATCTGTTACAAACTCCTGTTCAATTCGAACAGCATCGGCAATAATATCAATTACAGTTTGCTGCGGCAATTTATTTTTCAAGTGGCTGTTGTAAAGCAGACATGCAAAATCGCAGTGCAGGCCTTCATCTCTTGAAATTAACTCATTGGAAAAAGTTAAACCCGGCATTAAGCCTCTTTTCTTTAACCAAAAGATGGAACAGAAACTTCCTGAGAAGAAAATACCTTCTACTGCAGCAAAAGCAATTAATCTCTCGGCATAATTACCTTCATCTATCCAACGCAAAGCCCAATCTGCTTTTTTCTTCACGCAATCCATAGTGTCTATGGCATTGAAAAGCAAACTTTTTTCTTTATTGTCCTTTACATAGGTGTCTATTAATAAGGAGTAAGTTTCAGAATGCACATTTTCCATTGCAATTTGAAAACCATAGAAAAATTTAGCTTCTGTATATTGTACTTCAGCAACAAAATTTTCAGCCAGATTTTCATTTACAATACCATCGCTGGCTGCAAAGAAGGCAAGCACGTGCTTAATAAAGTGTCTTTCATTGTCGCTTAAGTTATCCCAATCTTTTTGGTCCTGACTTAAATCAATTTCTTCTGCAGTCCAGAAACTTGCTTCCGCTTTTTTATAATATTCCCATATATCGGCATGCTGTATTGGAAATAAAACAAATCGATCTTTGTTTTCCTGTAAAATAGGTTCGTCCAAATGTTCTGCTACATCGCTCATCTTTATTAGTTTTTTAATGTTTTTAAAATTATTACTGAGAAAACAGGAGCAAATTGGTATTAAATATTTCTGTATAAGGTAGATACAAAAATTACAGGCTGCAATGCGCTAAGAATACCCCTCTTTTCCATTCTTGTGCTTACAAATATTGGCAATGATGTCGATAAATCAAAGGCGGAAAAGTTACAGACAGAGGTCTGTGGATAAGTCTATATTTATTTGATATATAGAGGTTTAAACCATTTTATTTCAATTACACTTATGGGTATTTGTAGCGTGGGAGGGGATCAAAAAAAAGTTAAAAAGTTTTCCACAAGCACAAGCGAAATGAATTACTTAAAATGTTATAAATATGTAAATATTACATGCTTAATTGTTATACAAAAGTCGTTCTTTTAAATCATCGGGCATGTATTCAATTTGAGGCTCATTCAGATTCAGAAAATAATTAGCTGGGCCATAGTAGGTGCTGGCGGTCACCGGATCTTCGAACTTCCTGTATACACCTTTCTTCATTTTATTAGATAATGCTGCTGAAACAGAGCTCCTTACCTTTGACTTATTTAAATCGGCTTCCTTTTCCATTATAAAATCAACCACTTCCATTGTACGTACCAATTTCCGCCTAAAATCGATGAAATAGGCTATTTTTTTAGTCCAGGGCCATTGATCATGGTAGGTGTTAGTTTTTTGATGCATAAGGTTTTGTGCCTCATTATCCTGAAAAAGCGGTAGATTTAACAATGAGTCTAAATGAACATCTATTTCATTAATCTCTGCTTTAAATTGATTAATTTTAAGCTGAAGATTTTGCTTTTTTTCTTTCAAAGCCTTCACATAGAGATCAGTGTACTTCTCAGGGATATTTACTTTCATAGCATAGGTATTTTGGACATTATAACCATTACAAAGTAAAGTACTGCAAGCATACAAAGCAAGCATAACAAGCAATATATGTTCAATAAATCAACCTATATAGAATATAAAAGCTTTACATGCTTTGTTTATTAATAAAAGCAAGCAATTTTAATATCGCTTATGGAATGTGAAGAAGCCATATTTACTATTCTTTTCCAGAGAGTTGAATAATTTTTGCAACTATTAATAAAATTCCTATCTTTGCATTCCTTTTGAGGAATATCACAAATAATTTAATCATTATTTCATGTACGCAATAGTAGACATAGCAGGAAAGCAGTTCAAAGTAACACAAGACCAGTACGTTTACGCTCCATTAATGGAGGGTGAAGATGGCGCTTCCGTAGAGTTCGACAGAGTATTGTTGTTTGACAACGCAGGAAAAGTTGAAGTAGGAGCACCTTTAGTAAAAGGTGCCACAGTATCAGGAAAGATTCTTGGTCATGTAAAAGGCGATAAAGTAATCGTTTTCAAAAAGAAAAGAAGAAAAGGTTACAAAAAGAGAAACGGACACCGTCAGGATTTTACAAAAATCTTAATTGAAGGTATTTCCGTAAACGGTACTAAAAGTACTTCTAGTAAGAAAGAAACCAAATCTTCTACTAAAAAAGACGATTTGAGTGAAATTAACGGTATCGGTCCGGTTTACAGTGAAAAACTAAATGAAATTGGATTCACTACTTTTGAGCAAATAGCAAAATTAACTGCTGCTGACAAGAAAAAAATAGCTGAAATAGACGGCTTAACTGAAGAACTTATTGAATCAGATGAGTGGGTTAAGCAAGCTAAAGCACTTTTAAAATAAAAATATTAATTAATAAAAAATTTTAAAACATGGCACACAAAAAAGGAGCCGGTAGTTCCAAAAACGGAAGAGAGTCGGAAAGTAAGAGATTGGGTGTTAAAATCTACGGTGGCCAGGCAGCTATCGCGGGCAATATCATTGTTCGTCAGCGTGGAACCGCACATCACCCGGGAGAAAATGTAGGAATTGGTAAAGACCACACTTTATTTGCATTAACAAATGGTGTAGTTCAATTCAAAAAAGGAAGAAAAGACAGATCTTATGTATCTGTTTCTCCTGTAGAGTAGTATATGCTCACTTAAAATATTGAAAGCCTGTTTACAATTGTAGACAGGCTTTTTTTTGTTTTGTTCTATTTTGGGCTTGCTTAAAAACTGATAAATTTTTAAAACTATCCTTAATTTGTTGATTAATAGTTTTTCAGCAGGTGTAAGTTTTTTCAGTTTAACACTTCATATTCTGTGCATTTATTAACTGCTCATTAATTTATTCCATGTAAGCACTCACCCCATCAGCGCCTATAACCACAATAAAAATCATTACCGCTGGTTCAGACTGATAATTGCTCTTCAAAAAATTGACAAACACTTGAGTCTGCTCCTCATGATTAGTTGCAAGATCAAACTCTTCTATCTTCCTATAGCTCTCTGGAACAATTGCATTATAAGCTGTATTCAACAATTCCTGATTAGCAGACAGCCCATCCAAAGCCCCAAGCTTTTTAGTATAGTTATGATAATCTTTTACATTTCGGTGAAGAGAATCATACATCAATAATTCTTTTAGCTTTGCTTTACCATTTGCTATTTTAAAGCTAAAGAGCACATGACTGACATCTTTGTCCTCATTGATAAGGTCTTTTACTTCCTTTAACATGTTGGGAAACATTTTTGCTGCTTCATTCAATAGCGTTTCCTTATCATGATATTTGAACAATAATTGAAAATCAATCTGCATACCAGAAAAATCAAGATCTAAGTCAGATAAGTCTAGGGAGAACTCAGATTGAAAATCACTCTCAATCGTTTTCTTTTCACATGCGCTAAACACAAATAAAGCGACAATTAACATGATAAGTGATAATGCATTTTTCATGACTGTAAGTTATGGCCTGGATATAAGTTAAAAAATTAAAACAAAAATTAAAAATTTTCTTTTACAAACGTAAATAGCTTCAAGAAAATTTCTTTACTAATATAATTTTTCTTATAATCGTTTGAATTTAACTATTTGTCACTTTGTAAAACCTAAAAACTATGGAAAATCCAACATTACAG
>JBBSPJ010000363.1:0-4300 GCA_038258905.1 Cytophagales bacterium | reverse complement strand
GATGGAAAACCTAAGTACTTCCCCTTCACAAATATTTAGATCATCCGACTCGGAAATGGGGGTAGACAACACAATGGTGGGTCTCTTTATTGAAGAAAATTCCCCTACCACATCATTCACCTCCAAACCTGGAAAGGAGGCGTCTACTGCGCTAAGGATTATTTCAAAATCACCTACACTGGCATCAGTTAGCGCCCTTATTTTGATATTAGAGAGTCTAATAATATCTTCAAAAGCAGCCTCTGTTACATTTGCTTTCTTAAAACCGATTAGCAAATCACCTGTATTGGCTCCGCTGCTAAGTACCTCAAAAGAGAGGTCAGCTGCGGGTATATCTGAAGAACCTCCGTTGTTTACAGTAATGTTGGCACCAGTACTTACAAACTCAAAGTTTTCAGGCAAACTAAGTAGTATATTTTGTCTGCTTCCTTCATCACTCGGCTTAAAAAAATTGCCAGGCGCACCCTCCCTAATCACAATTTGAGAGAGGGTACCTTCTCCGGTGATACACAAATCTTCTGTTAAAGATAAAGTGTTGATGGAGGAGGCTGAGCCGGTGGTGAAGGTGTAGGTAGTAATGCCTAGGGTGTCTTCTGTACCAGTCTTTCTCTTTAGTGAATCAAGTTTAATCCAATAAACTTGATTTGGTTTGAAAATTTCCAATGGTGTTATTGAGATAATTTTCTCATTAAAATCTAAAATTGCTTCAAAAGAGCTAATTAGAGTACCTGAACCATTATTTTCTCTGAAATCAAGAATATAAGGTTTGATATCAGTAATATCATTTCCGTCTAATGCATCTAATTCGGTATCTGAGTTTAATTTTACATTTCGTAAAGAGACATTATTAACGGTTAAACTCGGAGACTGCGCCTCGATTTCCAGTGTGGAAATAAATATTATAATTACAAGGAGAAAAAAACGTCTCATTCTTTATTCTTTAATAATACGTATTGAATGGGCATCTGACTTCATAAAACCATCAGTGAGTCCAATGGTGTTACTCGAAACTCTTATACCAAAACTTACTGCTTCTGAGTCGTTGTTTTCTGTTGAAGTCCATGCATACCCTAAAGACTCTACATTATCAAACTCATCAGATCCACCGAATAACTTTCCAGCCATTAGAAAATTATAGCCACTAGTTCCTTCAATCTTTAGCGCATCTACAGAAGGTGCACCTCCACCTGTTGCGTTAATCAATGTTTGGTAATCAGCCTTACTTGGCAATCCCCATCCTTCTGGAGCAACAGTCTGTGCTATATCCCAAGTATACAATCTACCATAAGTTTCACAATTCGCAGCTTCATTATCGTAGCAATAAGAGTTGCTTTCTGTCTCAAAATTCAAGTTCTCAGCAAACCAGATTTGGTCTCCTATTTTAATGGTTTGGTAAGTTTGTCCGTCACGGGTGTCGGTGAAGGTGCGCACCTCATCCGCTGTTAAGTCATCTTCCAGAACACAATCAGAGGCATCAGTAATGGTAATGTTTGTCGCTGCTGCTTCTTCGACCTCGACAGTAAAGCTTCTTTCATTTGAGGTTCCTTCTAGTGATTTGTCGCCATAGCTAATTCCGTACTTAAAAGGAGGCACACCGCTGGTGAGTGCAATAGTAATTTCATAGGCAGAAGCACTTGTGGAAATACTAAAATTAGCGCAAGGGTCGATAACTGTTAGGGTTTGAGAATCGGTACATTCACTGGCATCGGTTACCTCTACTGCATAAGTGCCGGGTTCTAAATCTGTAAAGCTGCCAGTGCTTTGTGTGGTTCCACCGTTTAAGCTGAATTGGTAAGGCGCTGAACCTCCAGTGGCAGAAGCTGTGATGGTATTTCCTTCTACGGTAGCGCTTAATTCAAGGCTGCTGCAATCAGGTGTGGCTTCATCGTCTCCCCCGCAGGAGGCTAAAAAGGTGATTGCCAAAATGCAAAATGCAGATAGCAATAAATTCAAAGATTTGGAAAATGTAGAAATGCTCATGGGTTTAAATGGGTTACGCCCCTCCCTCGGTCCCTCCCCGCTTGTCCCGACCGATCGGGAAAGGAGAGGGAGGCGCACGGAATAGGCTGTTTAGTTAATTGATTAATTTATGTGTTTTGAAAGAATATTTTTAGTTAATGCTGACCAAGATGGGGTAAGGTTTTGGCTGGCGGTTTATTTATTAATAGTTTTTCTAAAAATACATGACCCCAACTGCTAAGTCGTAAAATGAATAAAGCAGAATATATCTATAAAAATATTGAATTGATATTGGAAATGCAAGGGTTTAAAGAAATTATTGACTAAAGTAAATGTTTGTTTTAATATTTTTTACCTATGTAAATTACACTAGTTATTTGGAAGGATTCTCGATGTAAAAATCCTAACCCTAAATTCATAATTTTTTAAATTTAGTATGGCTATTTCCCTCACCAAATTATTAGAAGCAAATATTTGTATATATCAATTACAGATAATTCATTTTTAACTGATTGGTTCAAAACAAGTTACTATTTTGGCAATAATTGATAAGAGTTTATTTGAGGTATTTCGTTTTTATTTCCTACCCCAAAAAAGAATATCTTCTTAGGGTCAGCTTTTAATACCCTTATTCTCTCTTTGAATAATTTATATTCTTCCCCACTTTTCAATTTAGCATGAAACTCAAAGAACTGTTGCTCATATGAATCACTATAATTTTCCAGAATATACATCTTGTCAACTTGGATTAAAGTAGCTTTTACATTATCTTTTTTAATTCCATAGTTATTATAGTGATATTCCTCTTCATTAACATTATATTTTGTATCTACGGTAAGAATATCATATGCCATCTCTAAAGTTACTGAGTCTTTGATATTAGCACATGTTAAAATTAAAAACTCATCATTTTTATAATTTTTTTTAATGGAATTAATACGACCTATATTTGTAAAATGGTCTAAAAAAAGCCATCTTCTAACTCCTTCCAAGTCAATAGGTACTAAGTATTGATTAATAATTTCAAAACTCTCCTTTTTCATTTCTTTTTTTTCATGTGTTGAGCAAGAACTCAAATTGATAATTAAAATTAAACAAATACATTTTCTAATAGCCATATGGACCTCCTGTATTTATAACGAACATTTCAGATGGCAATCCCCAATTTTCAAAGAGATCCTTTTTATTAATTTCTAAATCCGTAAAGAGATGATCTGCAAGTTGTTCTGGTGCTTTACTATGAAATAAGGGGGAAGAGCCAGAGCCTAACCAATGCTCTTGTACGTAGTATCCTTCAGTTTTAAAAAATAGACCTTGTGTACCCTCTTCGTACGTGAAATAAATGTTTTTATGCTTAGACTCCATTCTTTCAATAAAGTCTAAATTAGTATGAAACGAAGATCTACTTGATACCATATGTTTCCACTTAAGAGGAAGAACTTCTTTCCAAATACTTGTTTCAAATGCATTTGTTACTGATTCAAGCTGGTCGAAATCTGAGCCGGAAATTTCAAGTGAGGCAAAATATCTGGTTAGGTTATAATTTAAGGCAAAATTATTTTTCACATTTTGTATATGAGAATTTATATCTCTGTCAAAAGATTGTAGGCGAGAATTGATATCTACAAAACTCAAAGCTATATTATTGTTTCCTTGTGCACCTCCTGAAGCGTTACTAGCTTCAACACCAGCTTTTATTATTAAATAAGAAGCTTCTAAAATTTTATTTGCTCCGGCAATTTTATCAACAGCAGTGCCTAATAATTTTTGAACAAATATTTGATGTAGCTCTGTATCCTCTAGTGCAATAAGATGTTCGACATTAGAAATAGCTGACAAACAATTCCTAATAAGCGTAGCGGTTAGGGCTCTAATGTCCTGAACCTTACTATTAGCTTGATTAATTAATTGATCTTTATCAACATGGTCAGGAAAAGGAACACAAACTGATAAATTATCCAATGGGTTATCTGGCTCCTGCCTCTGCACAACCCCACTCTCACTTTTCTTCTGCACAACAGCCTGCTCCCCACTAGCCGCCTTTTTCCCCATTACATCCGCCTCATTCTCTAAAGCCGGATCATCATTTACGGGGGCACCCTTAGCTTGAGTAGTAGCTTTTACCCTGCCTTGCTTTTGTTGCACTACATGGGTAAGCTCATGACCAATCAATTCCTGACCTTCAGTGCTATGTGGTTTATAATTTCCCGGAGCAAAATGGATTTTGTCACCCTGTGTGAAAGCCTGAGCTCCCATTTGAGTAGCTTCATCAGAGTCTTTTGTTACTTTTACATCAGAAAAATCTTCCTGAAAAGCATTTTCCATTTTGGCTTGTACAGTT
>JBBSPJ010000362.1:0-4311 GCA_038258905.1 Cytophagales bacterium | reverse complement strand
ATTGGCAGGATCATCATCATAACAGTAGGAATTATTTTCAGTCTCGAAATTCAAATTCTCCGCAAACCAGATTTGATCACCAATTTTAATGGTTAGGTATTCCTGTCCGTCACGACTGTCGGTGAAGGCTCTTACCTGCTCGGCCGTTAAGCTTGTTTGTACTTCGCATCCATTAGCATCTGTTACCACAATACCTGTAGCTAATGCAGTATCTACACTAAATTTTGCAGTTTGCTCATTTGTCTCCTCTGTATCAGTAAAACCAGTATAAGTAATGAGATAGCTGTAAGGTGCATTGCCTCCCTCTACATCAATTGTGATATCATACGCTGAAGCTGTTGCTACAACACTAAACTCAGCACATGGATTAACCTCTACAGATTGTGTTTTTGTACAGTTATTAGCATCTGTAACAGTTACTACATAAGTGCCTGTTTCCAAATCGGCAAATGTAGCACTGCTTTGGCTTGCCCCTTCGCCTATTTGAAATTGGTAAGGTGTTGCTCCGCCACTAGCTGTAGCCGTAACCGTAAAACCTTCTGCGGTTGCAGTTAAAGCAAGGTTACTGCAGTCTGGCTCCGGTGAATCATCTCCACCACAGGAAGTAAAAAAAGTAAATGTTATTAAGGTAAATATTGTAAATAATAGACTGAATGAGTTGTAAAGTGAAGTGTTTTTCATATTTTATATAAGTTAAAAGTTTGATTAAGAACCAAAATTTGCTGACCAAGGTGGGGTAAGGTTTTGGTTTGCGGTTTTTCTATTAATAGATTTCTAAAAATAAATGACCCCAACTGCTATTATCAAAAATAGATAAAGCAGTACTTATGTATAAAAATATTGAATTGATATTAAAAATGCAAGGGTTTATAGAAAATATTGACTAAAGTATAGGAAAATATAATTCCTATTGGTTTACAGGCCAGATCCTTTTTTTTAAAATTACAAAAAAATATTATTATCGATTTTTTGCTTATTCAGATTTAAGAAGAGATAGTTTTAAGTTTAGCAATTATACTATATAGCATTTCAATAGATAACCTATTTTTAATTCCACCAATCATCTTCGCAATCAGTACTAAAATATGGTGCATATCCAGTTTTGCTAAAGTATTCTTCCCATCCGTATTTTTTATATTTTAAATCTATGTTTGGTTCCCCTCCAGCATCGAAATCATCGGCAAGCGATGACGGGTAATTTGCAAAACCAAAATGGCATCTATAACTTTTCTGACTAGAAGGACTGATCCAGACACCACCAAAACCTTCATTTTCACCCAGTTCCATATCAACATAGTTAGAAATAATTTTCGACCTTACATCATAAGTAAAATGCTTTTTAAAATGTCCGGTAAAAATCCCACCTTCGACTTCAGTGAAATGATAAGTGCCAGAAGCTAGAAATATAATTTCAGATTGACTGGCTTGTCCGGTTACAATATCAATATGTTCCAGATTTATTAGACCTTGAAATTTAGAAACTTTTCCTTTTAAATAGCCTTTCCCCTCAACTACATAAATATTCACTCCTCTAATCCATACCGAATCAAATCTTATGTTAATTTTATATTTGTTTTCGCCAAAAATACCTAGATAACTGCAGTCTTCGTAATAGAAGGCTTGGGAAATATCAAGATCATGTTCAATGTTTTCGTTTGCCCAAGTACTTAATGCGTCTTTCTTCATTTCTTGGGTCATACCTATATGAACAAATACTATATATTGAATTAAATATACTAAGGTAAATAAAATGAATCTTTTAAATATTATCATAACTCTAAAACTCTCCATTGCTAGTTTCAATATCATTGTAAGAATTAGTAAGGTTTACTAATGTGAAATACCATCTACGTTGTCCAGAATTTTCAGCCTTATTGATGGTATTCCACCAATATTCATAAAATGTTTTACCTCCGAAAATCACTTGGCACCCTTCTGAAGAACCGGCAACTCTTGCTCCTTTTAATGTACCAGAAATTTCTAATGCTCCATCAGCTAAATTTGTTTGAGTATAACCCTCTGTTGTAGTACTTTGGAGAATATTTGATTCATTTTCGATATCAAACTCCAGTGTATTTTTCAAGTAATTCTCTATATCGATAGAAAATATATCTTCGCTAAAAATATTTTCTAGCCTTTCATAATCGATTAATGATTGTTGTTGAGCTTGTGTCAAAGAGTTTTTTAAGGACTGTATTTCTTCAGCTTCTTCTGCAACTAATTTGAGATAAAAATATGCGCTTTTGTTCCTATCTTTACCATATTTAGATAGAATACAAAAAGCTTCAGCTAGCAATATTTGAGAACCAAATTCAGAGTCATTAACTGCGCCCTGTCCCCCAGGTAGACTTGAGATAGCTTGAGAACTAACACCCATTCCACCACGTTGATTTCCTATAATTCCACCGGGATGTAGATTCATTCCTCTATCAGTTCTAAAGCTTAATTCATTATTGCCCATATCATTCTCTTGGGCAAGAATATTTTTAGTCCGACCTCCAGGCTGCCTCCCTTTGTGCAAACCTAATAATGTTGTCACAGTCTGTGGCCGCATCATTCTATTTGCATCTCTATTCCCCGGTTCAGTAGTAGCAATATAATGCTTGCATCTTTTCACTTTATTGCAATCATCATCCTCTTCAATCCAGCATGCAGCCATTGTATCATTCCATTGAACAAGATGATCTGTGTCTTCTGTAATTTCCAATTCTCTTCTTAAGCCTGTAAGGTTCACTATACTGTCCTCATCACTCCAAAGACCATTTCTCGCCAAAGTAATATCGCGCATAAAATCATAAGGCGTCTCCTCATTGTCCGAACTGAAATCAGGTATCTCAATTTCTGTACCATCCTCTCTTTGCATTGAATTATTGCCCTCTTCATCCCGCAGAGTATTTTGAGAATCTTCACCCATAATAGCTGCAAATCCAGCTCCTGGAAGTCCGTCAATCATAGCCAGAATTGAAGCTATGTTGTCTGAAGTTATTTCAGCACCATTTTGCGCAATAGCATCTTGTAATTGAGCACTTATAATTGCTAAAACACCTTGTTTTGGGATTATAATTGAGTTGTCTGCAGTCGTACCTTTAAGATTTGTTGGAGAAGAATATTCAAAATCACCTACTTTAGAAGATCCGAATTTCATGATTTTCACTATAGCATTCCAATTGTAATTTGATATGATATAATCTCTAATACCTTCTATATCTCTATTGAGTTCTTTTTCATAAGCTATGCCGGCACCATCATAGAGGGTTACTGTGATCAATCCACCATCTTCAGAGATTATTGATTCTTGGGCAATCTCATTTTCCGTGGTTGTATGACTTTCATAATTCTCCTGATCTTCCGTGGAATGGGGTTTATAATTACCTGGCTTAAAATGAATTTTATTATTCTGAGTGAAATCCTCATCATCTTTCGTCACTTTCAATTCAGAAAAATCGTCCTGAGAGGAATTTTCCTTTTTGGCTTGAAAGGTTTTGTCTACTCCGGATGCTAATGTGTTGTTTGGCAGTGATCCAAACCTTTGCATACTTCGGCCCAACTGCCTGTTCATTTGCCTGCGTTGTATACCGTGTGTTCTCTGATGTGAGGCGTTTTGGTCTTTTTTATGTCCATCTTTTGAGGAGTCTTTTGGTTGAAATTTACTCATTTTTACAAATTTTAGTTAAACATAAATACTTTAGTTGTGGATTGAAAGTGTTGAAAAGGTTTTCTTTATCGCTAAAGCGATTCTTTTCTCTCGCAAAGGCGCAGTGGCGCGAAGTTTTACGCAAAGAAAAAAATTAAGGCTCTCTTACAAAAGCTATTAATTCAAATGAACCACAGTCCATGGTAAACAGTCCATTTCTTAAAAAAATAAAAACCTTCGCTGGCTGTTGCGCCTCAGCGGCTTTGCGAGACTAGCCAATTTGGCTTTAGCCAAAATACTCAAAGCCAAAGGCTTTTCTTTACTAGCTAAAGCGAGGTTTTCCTCATCGCTAAAGCGATTCTTTTCTCTCGCAAAGGCGCTGAGGCGCAAAGTCCTTGATGCTGACATTTATCGTCAGTAATTTGCGCAAAGAAAAAAATTAAGGATCTCTTTCAAAAGCTATTAATTCAAATGAACCACAGTCCATGGTTAACAGTCCATTTCTTAAAAAAATGAAAACCTTCGCGCGCCTTTGCGCCTCTGCGAGAACAGCCGTTTTGGCTTTAGCCAAAATACTCAAAGCCAAAGGCTTTTCTTTACTAGCTAAAGCGAGGTTTTCCTCATCGCTAAAGCGATTCTTTTCTCTCGCAAAGGCGCTGAGGCGCAAAGTCCTTGAT
>JBBSPJ010000361.1:0-4321 GCA_038258905.1 Cytophagales bacterium | reverse complement strand
TAACAATTCGCTAAATACACCATAAGGTGCATTTAGCTCCATTATATTTTTAGCAATCTAGTGGATTTTTAATTGTTTTAAAAGTATTAGTGGCCACATGCGTATAAACTTCTGTGGTTTTAGTTGAATTATGGCCTAACAGAATTTGGATGTATCGCAAATCTGTTCCAGCTTCTAACAAATGAGTGGCGAATGAATGTCTCAAGGTATGTGGTTTAACATTTTTATTGATGCGTGCATCTTGAGCTGCTTTTCTTACGATTTTCATTACACTACTGGCGCTGTAAGAATGCCCTGGCCTTCCTTCAAAAAGATATGTTTTGGGTCTATACTCTTTAAAATAGGTTCTTAGTTTTAATAATAACTTTTCACTCAGTAGGCTGTATCGATCTTTTTTTCCTTTTGCTTGCTCAACTCTAACAGTCATTCTTTTACTATCTATATCCTTAATTTTCAACCTTAATAATTCTCCCCTTCTTAAACCAGCGGAATAAAGTAAACTAATAATACATTGATGTTTCAAATTAAAGGTTTTATTAATCATCTCTTGCACATCCTCTTTACTTATTACCTCAGGAAGTTTTTCTTCCTTTATCGGTCTTTCAACATCATAAAATCTATTAGGCATTCCTAAAACTACCTCAAAATAGAATTTTATGCTATTAATGGCCTGATTAACTGAAGAATTTGATAATCCGATCTGAATAAGGCTTTGAATAAATATTTTAATGTCATGCTCTTGAATCTCAATTAAATTCGTTTTTGGAAAACTTCTCAGAAATTTAGCAAAACAGCTACAATATGTAAGTGCTGTTTTATATGCGTACCTTTTCAATTCCAATTTCTGAAAATAGGCTTCTGGTATCTGGGGATATTTTTTGCGTAAATCATCTATTTTCAATTCCACTCCATAAGTGTTTACCGGTTTATTTCGTGCAAAATACTTCATATTGTCCCAGGCAACGCCTTTAATTGTTTTCAGTATAGTATAAAAATTCTTTTGTGTATTAGGTAAATAGACCATCTGAAACTTTTCACTCCACTTAACTTCCGGCAATGATTTAATCAAAGCTTGTATAACTTTGTCAGGGTAAAACTGAATGCCAATTTTCTTTTCATTGTTAATTAAGAGGTGCTTCAAAGTAATTTGCTTATGTGAATTCATGGTTTATAACGTTTTATTTCAGCCAATCTAGGAGGTATGTGTGGATTTAACCAAAATTAACCGTAGATTTAAACGTATAATAAACGTAAAAATCTACACTTATGAAAAAATGTCCTAACTGTGGAGAAGCTATTCAAGGTAGATCAGACAAGAAATTCTGTACGCCATATTGTAAATCCAACTACCATTACGAGCAAAATAAAGAAAATGAAAATAGCCTTTTTAAGCAAATAGATAGGCAACTTAAAACCAACCGCAAAATACTTAAAACCTTCAATAGGGCAGGAAAAGCAACGGTTCGCAGGGAAAAACTTGTGAAAGAAGGCTTTAATGCAAAGTACTTTACTCACTACTGGAAAAATCACAGGAATGAGGTATATCTATTCTGTTATGAATTTGGATTCTTATACAAAAAGGATGACCGTGGTATCGAAAAATATATCCTGGTAGAGCATCAATCTTACATGGAATAATTTGATAAGTCGTAATCATTTTCAAACGCTTACAAACATTTACAAACGAATACAAAAGACTATAAACGTTTAGCACCCGATTAAATTTTAGCCCACCCTGCACCTTTGTGATGTTGCTGCTGAGGAGTAGCGACTTAAATCAATAAATGTTTTATTAAAATTTAAAAACCATGTACAATTTAAAAAACAATGTGCAATTAATCGGACGCTTAGGTGCTAAGCCGGAAATCAAAACCTTTGAAAACGGAAAGAAATTAGCCAACATTAACCTGGCTACTAACGAATCCTACAAAAACCAGAAAGGGGAGAAGGTAGAAGAAACACAATGGCACAGACTGACCGCCTGGGGTAAAATAGCCGAAATTGCCGAAAAATATACAGATAAAGGCACGGAGGTAGCTATCTCAGGTAAGCTGGTCTATAATTCTTATGAAGACAAACAAGGTGAGAAGAAATATACCACTGAAATTCATGTGAATGAGTTGTTGCTCTTAGGCAGTAAATAATATAAAAAAGCTTCTGAAAATTATTTCAGAAGCTTTTTTATATTATTTTTCACTAAATAACTATTATTCTTTATCCATAAATGGATATTTATAATCAGTTGGGGTCACAAAGGTTTCTTTGATTGTTCTGGCTGATACCCATCTTAATAAATTCAGTTTAGAACCTGCTTTATCGTTTGTACCGGAACCACGAGCGCCACCAAATGGCTGCTGACCTACAACGGCACCTGTTGGCTTATCATTAATATAAAAGTTACCCGCTGCGTTAGAAAGCTTTTTAGCGGCTAGTTCAATAGCATATCGGTCTTTACTGAAAATAGAACCTGTTAAAGCATAAGGAGATGTTTCGTCAACCAGTGTAAGGGTATCTTCAAAATTCTCTTTCTGGTACACATAAATAGTTACAACAGGGCCAAAAATTTCTTCCCTCATTGTTTCATACTGAGGATCTTTGGTTTCAATTACAGTAGGCTGTATAAAATACCCTTTGGAGTCGTCATACTCACCACCGGCAATTACCTCTGCTGTAGAGCTTGCTTTAGCTCTATCAATATAACCCGCAATTTTATCGAATGATTTCTTATCAATTACTGCATTAAAAAAGTTTTCGAAATCTTCGGTAGGTCCCATGTTAATGTCTTTTATATCTTCCTGGAGATATTTCTTCACATCTTCCCAAATATTATTAGGCACATATACTCGTGATGCTGCTGAACATTTCTGCCCCTGGAATTCAAAAGCTCCTCTTGTAATAGCAGTAGCTAATTCCTTAGCATCTGTAGTGGGGTGAGCCATAATAAAGTCTTTTCCACCTGTTTCACCTACAATTCTTGGGTATGATTTATAACGGGTAATATTTTCACCTATGGTTTTCCATATCGTTTGGAAAACACCTGTGCTTCCTGTAAAATGTATACCTGCAAAATCACGATGCTTAAAAATAACGTCACCTGTGGTTGGTCCATCTACAAAAATCAAGTTGATAACGCCATCCGGTAAACCAGCGGCTCTAAATACCTCCATAATAACCTGGGCAGAATAAATTTGAGTATAAGCAGGTTTCCATACCACCGTATTACCCATCATGGCTGCACTGGCAGGTAAATTACCTGCAATAGCGGTAAAATTAAATGGGGTTAATGCGAAAACAAAACCTTCTAAAGGTCTGTATTCGGTTCTATTCCAAAACCCTGGTGATGATTCCGGCTGCTCACTGTAAATCTCAGTCATAAACTGCGCATTATACCTTAAGAAGTCGATTAGTTCACAGGCCGAATCAATCTCAGCCTGGTAGGCATTTTTAGATTGCCCCAACATGGTGGCAGCGTTGATTTTCTGACGGTAAGGACCTGCAATTAAGTCGGCAGCCTTTAAAAATATGGAAGCCCTATGCTCCCACGCCAAATTAGCCCATTGTTCTTTAGCTGCTAAAGCCGCTTTAATAGCCTGCTCTACATGGCTGGCATCTCCTTCGTGGAAATGTCCTAAAACATGCTGATGATCGTGAGGAGGGTTCAATGGTTTGGTATTTCCGGTTTTCACCTCATCTGCACCAATATACATAGGTACATCTACTTGTTTCGACCTGGCCTCTTTTAAAGCTTTTTTTAATGATTCTCGCTCAGGAGTACCCGGGGCATAGCTCTTTACGGGTTCGTTTTCTGCAAATGGTACTTGGTAAATTCCTTTAGGCATAACTTTGTTTTTATTATTAATAAAAATTAATTGATGAAGTAAGAATTCACTCCATCAGATGATTGCAAAATTACTTATTTTATTTTGCTTGCTCTCTATGAAAAATAGAATTTTAATCTCTGAATTCCAGCAAAGTGTTTCAATGAAACATAAACCATATTTAGTTTATGATTAAGAGAACTAGCTTAAATAAAACCCCATATTATTAAGAAAATCACCCGTTAATATTAACGATTTTAAAAAGAAAAGTTTGGAGTATTTAATCTCTTAATAATGTAGGACATTTGAAACTATAATTTTTTTGATAAATAACGGGCATAACCCTACTTTACAGTACAGCTATGCCCATATATTTCCCCTTATAAACCGTCACCAAAAATATCTTTCAACTTATTTTTGGCTTTATTCTTTAATTTCTCTTGTTCCTCTGCTGCTTTCTTTTTGGCCTCTTCTTCAGCCTTCAATCTTAATCTTTCAGCTTC
>JBBSPJ010000360.1:0-4354 GCA_038258905.1 Cytophagales bacterium | reverse complement strand
TATTGTGGGTGCCCTTTTAATAATAGCGGGTTTTTCTTATTTCCAATTTAGCATTTCACCCTTTTTTCTCACTATTATTTTCCTATCAGTGCTAACTCTACCACATAGTGTAGTGATGATGAATTGGTATAGGTTTTCTAAATATAATGCATGATCTATAGAATTAAGTAGGTAGTGTGTCTCATTACAATTCCTCCGAATTTATTAAATAGCATCTAGGGTGTGTGGGTCAACCGAAACGATCCTAATCTCTATAGAAGAACTTTCTAATGAGTAGTTACTTTCGCTTTACAAAGATTGCTTCACTGCGTTCGCAATGACGTTCTAAACAGTGCTGCAAGTCGGTACCTCAAATAGGTCATACTTATTTTTAGATCTCAATATCAGCCTTTGGCGGGGCTGGGTGAGTTTAAAAAACGAGCTTATCAATTAGCCAAAAGAGCTGCTTATACAGTAGTAAAAAGACAATGAATTACACTTCCTTCCTTAAAATCTCCAAAGGTGGTTTATTTACTACCGATCTACTATTTGTTAAGCCTATCAAAACTGTTAATCCTGTAATGGCAATATAAGCAACGAAGGCACCTAGTAAATTAGGAACAAAAACAGTCTCAAAGCTAAAAATTGCCAAAGCCCAGGTACTTAATAATGCAATAAATATACCCGTGAGTGAGGCTATACTGCCTAAAAAGAAATATTCCATCAGGTTGATACGAATAATCTGTTTTTTACTGGCTCCTATGGTTCTTAACAATACGGCTTCCTGAATTCTTTGAAATTTACTAATACTTACTGACCCTATCAGTACAATAATGCCTGTTAAAATGCTAAAAAATGCCATAAACTGAATGATGAACGAGATTTTACCCAGCACCTCATCTATAGTGCGTAATATCAAATCAAGATCAATAATGGAAATATTAGGAAAACGGCTTACCACTTTTTGCTGATAAGCAGCTGACTGACTAACTTCCTGATACCTTGTTAATAACACATGGAATTTAGGAGCTTCTTCTAAAACGCCATTTGGAAACACCACTACAAAATTAGTTTGCACTCTTTGCCAATCTATCTCGCGGAAACTACCCACGTAACAATCGATAATGGCTCCCTGCACATTAAAACTGATGGGGTCTCCAATTTCAACTTTCATATCCTCAGCCAGGCCTTCATTTAAAGAGATAAAAATACTATCTGTAGAGCTTTTTACCTCACCAACAAATTCTCCTTTAATTAAGGTTTCCGAGTCTATTAAATGATCACGATAGGTAACCCGGTACTCGCGGTTTAAGACCCAATTTCTTATTTCTGTTGTGGTATCTGCTTTTATGTTTTCAACTGATCTGCCTTTAATAGAAGCCAATCTCATATTAACAATGGGCACTTCCTGAATAATGGGTAAACTGTCTGATTTTGTGATGTCAATTACCTCATCTACCTGTTTGCTTTGGATATCAAACAATACCATATTGGGTTGATTTTCACTACTACTCAATTTTACTTTGTCTAAAAGCAAATCCTGACTTAGTAATAAAGTAGTGATCAATGCTGTGCCTAAACCAATAGTGATGACCAAAATGAGCGTTTGATTATTGGGTCTGTACAAATTGGCTAAGCCTTGCCTTACCACAAAAGAACTACCAGTAGGGAAATACTTTCTGACTCCCCATATAATTAATTGACCAACACCTACTAATATTAAAGTAGCTATGATTAAACCCAAGGTGAAAATACCTGCATCCTGCCAATCTCTCAGTTGAGAAAAGGAGAAGCCAAAGATGAAGAGGATTACCAAAAAGAAAATAACGTATTGTGATCGGTGTTTTTCCTCGACTTCAAATGATGCTCGTAACACCTTAAGTGGAGATACTTTTCTAATTTTAATTAAAGGAAAAAGTGCGAAAAGAATGGCTGTCAGAACGCCAATAGCAATTCCTTGTATAATTGAAAATATACTGATACTTAACTCAATATCGAAAGGCAGGAAATCCTGAAATAATAGGGGTAAATAATATTGAATAATAGTACCTAATGCCGCACCAATGATGGAGCCTATAAAGCCCATAATGGTTATTTGTAGAAGATAAATCCATAATCCCTGGTTAGAGGAAGCGCCAATGCATCTTAAAATAGCTACAGTCTGTACTTTTTCTTTTACATACACCTGAACGGAGCTTGCTACTCCCATACAACCCAATAAAAGCGCTATGAAGGCTGTTAAATTCAGGAATCCGGTTAAATCGGAATAGGCATCACCCAGCTCTTCCTTTCTTTCTTCAACATCATCAAATCTTACTTCCTCCTTTTCTAACCGAGGTTTAAGTTGTTCATTGAAGAAAGCCTTGTCATCTACGCCTTCAGGGAATTTTACATATAATTTGTAATTAATTCTGCTACCTGTTTGTAATAATCCTGTACCCTCTAATTGAGATAAAGGAATAAAAACCGGTGGTGCAACTGTGGTGGTAATGGCAGATTGGCCGGGAGATTTATTCACTTCACCCCCAATTAAAAAGGTGATATCTCCAATTTTTACCGAGTCGCCAGTGGCAGCATAAAATTGTAGCATTAAGGATTGATCAACCAAGGCATTATTTTGTGCATAGAACTGCTTACCTGCTTCTGAGGGTGTGGTTTCTATGCTGCCGTAAAATGGATAATCACCTTCCACTGCCCGCACATTGATCAATCGTGTGCCTCCTGTTTTAGGGAAATACACCATGCTGGCAAAACTTAATTCTTCAGATTGCTGTACTTCCAATTCACTTAAGAACTGTCTAAGCGAATCAGGAATCGGGCTTCTGCTCTCTATCTCTACATCAGCACCGAGCAATTCTTTAGCTTCCGAGTTGATTTGAGTGGTTAAGTTATCACCAAAAGAATTGATAGCCACCAAAGCACCTATTCCTAAAATGATACTACTCATAAATAAAAATAAGCGAGATCGGTTTTTCCGGCTATCGCGCCAAGCCATTTTTAAAAGCCACGAAAAATTCTGCATGTAATTGATGGATTAATGAGTGCCTGAAAGAATTGTATTTTGCTGGCTGTCTTCTGCCAATTTACCGCCTTTCAATTTTAAAATACGATGTGTTTTAGCCGCCAATTCGTCATCGTGGGTAACCAAAATTAAGGTGGTTCCCAATTCTTTATTCAGATTGAAAATAAGGTTTTCTATGGTAGTTCCGGTTTCTTCATCTAAATTACCTGTCGGCTCATCGGCAAATAATATTTTAGGCTGATTCGCAAAAGCCCTGGCAATGGATACGCGTTGTTGTTCGCCACCTGATAGTTGCGTTGGGTAATGATGAACTCTATCTCCCAAGCCCACTTTTTCTAATAATTCAAGCGCAATGGGTTTCACATTTTTTTGCCCTAATAATTCCAATGGAACCATCACATTTTCTAAAGCAGTGAGGGTGGGTAATAAATTAAAGCTTTGAAAGATAAAACCCACATGTTTATTGCGTAATGCAGCTCTTTGGTCTTCATTCAATTTTTCTAATGACTCGCCATTTAGCTTAATTTCACCGGTGCTCGAGCTATCCAAGCCGGCACAGAGTCCTAGAAGGGTAGTTTTTCCACTACCGGAAGGACCCACAATAGCGATGGAGCTGCCAGCCTCAATTTCAAAGGAAATATTATTTAAAACTGTAAGTGACTTAGATCCGCTCTGATAAGTTTTACTTACATTGTTGACGGTAAGAATTGCGCTCATGAAATTTTATTGAATTATAATATTAGATACATTTACCCAACGATTTGATGTAGAAACAGTTTATATTTTTATTTGAGAGGTAAAGGAAGTACACTGAGAACGCCTTCTCATAAAATACAAAGTAATTTCTTCTGCAAATTTAAAATTTTAAAAACATACTATGAAGATTCATCAACTATTTACCCTGTTTGTGGCAATATGCTTGTTTTCTTGTACTACAGAAACAAAAAACAAAGCTGCTGAGCAAGAAACTACTCCTGAAAAAAGTGTGACTGCAACCAAAAAGGAAGAAAAGAATAATATAATTTTCTTCGGCAATAGTCTCACAGCAGGGTATGGAGTGGAGCCTTCAGAGGCATTTAGTGGGCTCATTCAAAAGAGGATTGATTCCCTTGATTTAAATTATAATGTAATTAATGCAGGAGTGAGTGGCGAAACTACTGCCAGTGGGCTTTCCCGAGTAGATTGGGTAGTAAAAAGGCAACCTGTAGATATTTTTGTACTTGAATTAGGCGGAAATGATGGCTTAAGAGGCATAGACCCTGAAGAAACAGAGAAAAACCTGAAGCAAATTATTGATAAAGTGAGAAGTATCCATCCGGAGGCAAATATCATTTTAGCCGGGATGATGGTACC
>JBBSPJ010000359.1:0-4356 GCA_038258905.1 Cytophagales bacterium | reverse complement strand
AACTCGCGCTCCTCATCCTTCAAGTGATTGAGGCCACTGGTTGCAGTATATTCGCAAATGCCTGCACACAACTCTATTTCCTGTTTGCCATGCTTGCGCATTTTACCCATTTCCTCGGTCATCAAATCAGCCAACTCATCACTTCTGTCCATTAATTGTTTTCCGATAGCTTTAATTACTTTGGCTCGTGCTTCGGGGGCTTTTTCCTTCCATTGTAGAAATGCTTCATGGCAATTTTCTACAGCCGTATTCATTTCCTGATCAGTCATGGAATTATAGGTCATTATTTGTTCTTCCGTTGCTGGGTTGATGGTTTCCAGTTTATTTTCTTTCTCTGCTTTTTCACTCATGCTAGTTCTTTTTGTTTATTAAAAGAACGGGAGCAAATGTGCTTTGTTTGCCTATTTCATTTAAACATTGCTTTGCAAAAATGGTAATTAGGCCCATTTGTTGCGGAGGTGCACTTCAGCATGCTAACTTATTTCTTTTATATTTACTGCAACAAATCGGGTTACATATGGCTGATTGATGTATGTTACCAGCTACTCTACATTATAGTAAACTAAGTGTGAAAAGACGCTTTTCAGGTTTTGGAAGTAAACTGATTATATTTTAAAGATATAGATTTTCTTCAGAAAGCCTAACAGTGCATCAAATTAGCTTTAAATGAAATTTTATAAGTTGAAAACTATTCTTTTCGGTGCTACTTATTTTAAAGGTTTCCCCAACCTTTCCAAGGTATCGTTTTTATAAAATTCTCCAATAGGGATTTCAATATTTCCTATTTCTACATCATTTTTGGTATAAGCCGTCACTTTATCACAATTAACTATATAAGATCTATGTATTCTCAGGAAATGAGCATTTAGCTTCTCTTCGAAAGCGGTGATGCCGTGTTTAAACATCAAGGTTTCATCAGCTAAATGGATTTTTATATAGTCTTTCAAACTTTCCACATACAGAATATCATTCAGCACAAGCTTGATGTTTTTCTTATTGATTTGAATGTAAATGGAATCTTTGCCGTCAATTGTTTCCTTGGGTTTTTGTAGTGCCAGGAACTTCTCAATGGCTTTAAAAAAACGCTCAAAGGTGATGGGTTTTAATAAGTAGTCGATGGCATCCAGCTCAAAACCTTCCAGTGCATAATCACGATGGGCAGTTGTGAAAATTACTTTGGGTTCTGCTTTTAAATTTTTCACGAAAGCAGTGCCTTTTAATACGGGCATTTCTATATCCATAAAGAGCAAGTCAACGGATTCACTTTGCAGAAATTGATGAACTTCTATAGCGGAAGAGCAGGAGGTCAGGAGCTTAAAATCATTTAATTGCGATAAGTGATTTTCTATGAGTTGCCTTGCCAGCTCTTCATCATCTACAATAATACATTTATAGGCCATAAGGAGTTATTTTTAAGGTAATGGAAAAGGAATTGGGCATGTTAACTACTTCCAAATCATACTGCTTCGGATACAAGAGTTCAAGTTGTCTTCTAATGTTCTGCAAACCTATGGCCTCTTGCTTTTTATCTTTTTCAACACTTTCTAAATTGGGTTTTGAGTTTTCGATTTTAAAAAGGATGCTTTCCTTTTTGCCTTCCACTAAAATGTCAATCTTGGCAACATGAAGTTCCTGACTAACGCCATGTTTAAAAGCATTTTCTACAAAGGTAAGCAAGAGCAGAGGCGCTACTTTTACTTCATCATTTTGGCTATGATTAAAGGAAATGTCCAGCCTTTTGCCGTATCGGATTTTCTCCAATTCAATATAATTGCTGATTAAATCAATTTCACCTTCCAGGGAAACAAAATTATCATTGCACTTATAGAGCATATAGTCTAAGATGTCTGAAAGCTTGGCGATGGCTTCCGGTGTCCTGTCAGATTTTTGTATCGAAAGAGAATAGAGGTTGTTGAGCGTATTGAAAAGAAAATGAGGATTTAACTGATGCTTCAACAAGTGCAACTCAGTCGTTTTCTTTTGTTCTTTCAAGCTGATCAATTCCTTCTGCTTTCTATAATAATCAATAACGATCAGTATTATTGCCGGAAAGATCAGGCCTGTTATATTGCCAATAAATGCATATCCATTAGTGATACGCTCTATGAATTCAAGTGGAGGTCTGTACTGGTAGATCTCAGGATATTTGGGTACCAGGTAATAGCAACGAATGGCGGTGTACAAGACATAGGTGGCATAAATGGCTATCAAGCTGAGCAAAACAAAGGACAGTCTTCTCTTTTTAATGACAAAGAGAGAAGTGTGCAGGTATATAAATAAATAAGCCAGCATGAGTTCAACTATTGTCTTTGAAAACATGCGTTCGAACAGGAATACTTTGTCCGACTCATGCGGCCAGGAAGAGCTGATGTAGTAGATCAACATCACACACCAAAAGATAAAGTGGTTAAGTGCTTTTTTCGATATAAATGTTTGATGCTGTATCTTCATAAAAAATTATGCTAGCCTGCTTAGCAGATGGTCATCGGTTCAATTTTGCCTCAAATTCTGACAGATTGTGTTTATACACCTCTTGTCTCTCATCATTTTGTGCTTCCGCTAATGTTACAGCCTGCTGGTAATGATTTAAAGCTTCATCCTTTTTACCCTGAAGTGCCAAGAACTCTGCATAGCTATCATGAGAATTAGGCGAATCAGGATAGAGCCTTAAATTTGCTTTAAATATAGTGAAAGCCGAAGCTATTTGTTGATTATCAAGGTAGAAATAGCCCATTTGATTGATCATAAAATCTTCAAGGTGCTTCCTGCTCAATAGCAATTTAAATAAATCATATACCAAATCCTCCTCTGCTTCCGTAATCTCTTTTTTTACCAAAAGTGCTTTAAGCTTATTAAAGGGCCCTTCTCTGTATGCTTTGGCAGCATCTTGTGCCAGTTCTCTTGCCTTTTCAAGCGCTTCTTCCTTTGTGGTGGTTATGTCTGGTGTTACACCAATACCTTCCCAGTTCGTCTCTGTAATCGGATTGATTGATCTGGCGTAGGGCATAATGATTCCATAGCCTTGGGCTAATGGCATAAAATTGACAGGATGCGCACCACCACCTGTGCTTTCTCCTACAATCACAGCTCTTTTTCTGCTTTGCAAGTCATAAGCAAAGGCTTCAGCTGCTGAAAAGGTGAAATCACTTGTGAGAATAAAGAGGGGCATTTCAAGCCTTTTTTGTCCTTTAACGGCAACAGTTAATAGCTCGCTATAGCTATCAGTCCGTCTTTCATATTGACCACTAAGGGCTAAACCTTCATTTAAAAAATAGCTACTCCAATATAAACCAAGGCTATTTCCTCCTCCATTTTCTCTTAAATCAATAATAATGGCATCTGCTGTTGAAAGGTATTTCATTACGGCATCTACTTTTGGTATATCCTCTCTTCGGAAGCCTTTTAATTCCACATAGCCCACATTGCCTTCCAGTAAGTCAATTTTTCCAAAACCTCCATTTCTGAATCTTTCCATATTGCGGAGATGACGGGTGATAAAGTCGGTTTCCTGACTTTCCTCATTATGATGGGGTGGTGGTGGCGGAGGGACAATATTCAAATGCTTGTCTTTTGTGATTTTCTGCATTTCTACAGAAAGCGCTTTTGCAAATTTTGGAGGATGATGAAAGTCTTGGAAGAATTTCACATCGAGCAGAGAGTCCAAATGCGCATTGGTTTCTTTGGCTTTTTCCAGAAAAATATAGTTTTGCAGCATGAGTTCTTGTGCCTTCCTCACTACATCAGCTGCTGACTGAGCATAATTTAGGAAGGGCAAAAAGATTAAGATTACAGTTAGAATTCCTTTTAATCGATTTATCATAGTTGTTTTGCTGTTTCTGAAGGCAACTTAGATATAATAGGAAAGCAAATTCTGTTTTGTAGACAGATTGGAGTTTGGGGTAGACAGAGAGATGAAAATAAATAGGGTTATAATATAAGCACGAGCCAGAAGCTCGCTCTAGCTCAGTTTTCTTGTTAATTTACAAGGAGGCTTTGCTATCCCTATCCCAAAAGTATAATCAGTATATTTTTGGTGTAAAGAGTGTCTATATTATGCTTGACGAACCGCGGTAAACAGCTTATCTCAAAAAATATCGGAAAGCCACATATAGGTCTAATCGTGGGCTTATGGCTCAGGTTCTTCTACTTATTTGCTGGCTTTCCTACCTTTTACCTTAAATTCAGATAATATTCTCTCGTTTGCTTGTCAAATTTCTCGATTGCATATCGCAGCGTTATTCTTGGCATTTCGACTGCAAATTTATCAAGGAATTTTTTTAGCTTCTCTTCGTTTTTTTTTCCTGCTTCTCTTATCCAACTACCAACAGCCTTCTGAACATACTCGTCTTTGTCTTT
>JBBSPJ010000358.1:0-4410 GCA_038258905.1 Cytophagales bacterium | reverse complement strand
GTGGAGCAGCCCTTTCAGGATGATGTCCTTTGAACCACAGGGAATTAGAAGGGTGTAGAAAATCAAATTCCTTAAAGCTAATCTTCAAGACTAACTTTCCTGATAAAACTTCTGTAATGTTTTCAAAACCCTGTCTCCATCTTGTTCCTTACCAGTTAAAATAGCATCAAAAGTACTTTTATGTTCTAATGAGATATCAGTATCATAATCCATGATATTTTCCTTAATTTTTTTGGAGCCCATGTGCCACCTCGGAAATGTTTTTTCTTTGATTGGTGAAAGTGATACTAATACACAATTTTCATGTCGAGGATCACCTTTAATCTTATCATATAAACTCATGATAATTTTATTTTCCCCTTCTACTAATTGTATAAATTTATCTTTTGAATACAAAAGTATACCTGTAATTCCAAGTTCTGGGTTATTCCTTTTACAAGCTTCTAATATATTATTAATTTCTTCCTCTGAGCAATTTGATTTTCTTTTGCTTAGGTATACCAATTGTGCTAACATAAAAAATGATTTTATAATTAAAACTTTTTATACAATATTTTACAAATGTAATAATCTAAACGTTTCCATAATAGAACTATTCGACAGTTACCTCATTTAAACCGATATAATCATACTCATAATCGATTAACTATTTCCTGTAAATCTAAATCCTCCCATTTTTCAAAAATATCAGGATCACTCATTACCTCATCCATTATAGCCTGTTGTTTTTTGCCGATCTGCAGTGCTTCAGAATAACGTAAGTCACTAAAGGTAACCATAGTATACAATGGCATCCATTGCTCTGGAAAATGTTTATGGATTTTAGCCTCAATCTTTTTCTGCAATAAAAACTTATCGTCAGCCACTAAATCTCTCATTTCCACAAAATTATGTAAAGCTAATTCAGAAATAGCATCCGCATCAGTCTTTCGCATCTCCTGGTACAGCGGTAAAACTTCTTCCCAATCATCATCACATTTATCCAATAATTGGTTTAATACGTGGCAATCCTCAAAGCCGGCATTCATGCCCTGACCGTAAAATGGCACAATAGCATGGGATGAGTCCCCAATTAGTACACAGTTGTTTTTAACCCATGGATAGCATTTAATGGTTACTAAAGAGGAAGTAGGGTTATTGAAATATTCATGACCAATGTTTTTAATATATTCCAGGCTGTCAGGAAAAGTAGCTTTGAAAAATGCTTTCACATCAGCCTCTGTTTTTAAGCTTTCAAAGGATGGATCACCTTCATAAGGAAAAAACAAAGTGCAAGTAAAGCTTTTGTCAGGGTTGGGTAATGCAATGAGCATAAATTTACCTCTGGGCCAAATGTGTAAGGCATCGTTAGCTATGGCAAAATCTCCATTTTCAGTAGGTGGGATAGTCAGTTCTTTATAGCCATGAGGAATATAATATTGCTCATAATTATATCTGGGTGTTTTCACCATTTCTAAACGCATTTGAGAAAAGGCGCCATCAGAACCAAAAGCCAAATCGAACTGTAGGTTTTTTTCGCCTTCCGGGGTATCAAACTTCATGCTTGTTTTCATTAAATCTACCTGCGTACAGGTATATTCAAAGTGTAACTTCACTCCTACTTCATCTGCCTTACTAATCAGCATTTCATTTAACCTTCCGCGAGACACCGAATTAATAAATTGACCTGCTGTACCATAGGGCTGAAAAGTAAGTTCACCATCAAGCGCATGCATCATTCTCCCTTTCATCGGGATTATGATTTTTTTTACTTGCTCAAAAATGCCTACATCTTCCAATGCTTTAATACCTCTTTTGCTCAAAGCCAAATTGATTGACCTCCCGGAATCTGTCCCCGCCTTTCTTATATCAGGTCGCTTTTCAAACAGGCTAACTTCATACCCTCTCTGCCTCAGGTAAATGCTTAATAAAGCCCCCACCAGGCCTGCACCCATTATGCCAATATGTTTCTTTTGCTTACTCAATATTCCTATTTCTTTAATAAAGCCAGCGATTCCTTTAAAATCTGTGCAAACTGATACTGCTCCTCAAAGTTATTATAGAGTGGCACAGGAGCTAATCGAATTACATCAGGCTCTCTCCAATCACCCAAAACTCCACGCTTCATCAGTTCATCAAAGAGCTTTTTACCATACTTTAAAGTAAATAAAGATAGCTGGCAGCCTCTATCATCCGAATTAGCTGGTGTTATGATCTCAAATATTTTTTCTTCTTTATTTATTTCTTTAATAAGATACTCCAAATAACCCGTGAGTTGAATGCTTTTCTTTCTCAAGGCATCCATTCCTGCTTCCTTAAAAATTTCAAGGGAAGCTAAATGAGCAGCCCCTCCTATTACATTTCCGTTACTTAGTTGCCACCCGTCAGCACCCTCCATGGGGATAAATCCTTTTTTCATTTTAAAGCGTTCTTCTTCGCTATGTCCCCACCAACCGGCAAAACGTGGTATGTTGGTATCCTTGCCAAAGCGCTCATGAATATACACACCGGAAACATTACCCGGCCCGGAATTTAAATATTTATAAGTACACCAACTGGCAAAATCAACATCCCAATCATGCAGTTTTAAAGCAATATTACCTGCTGCATGGGCTAAATCAAATCCTGCAAAGGCTCCAACCTTATGGGCTGCCTTAGTAATGGCTTCTAAGTTAAAAAACTGCCCTGTATAATATTGCACTCCCCCCATAAATACTAAAGCCAGCTCATTCTTATTTTGTGCTATGGTATCGAGAATATCTTCTGTTCTTAGCGTATTCTCACCTGCTCTGGGAGCAATTTCTACCAGAGCATCTTTCGGATCAAATAGCTGGTTACCACCATGGTAAGCATGCCAATTCAGTTGCGACTCAAACACATATTGATCGGAAGGGAAAGCGCCTGCTTCAACTATTATTTTATATTTTTTAGCTGTAGGTCGGTAAAATGAAACCATCAATAGGTGCAAATTGACCGTAAGGTTATTCATAGGCACCACCTCCGAGGTTTTAGCCCCCATAATTTCGGCTAAAGTTTCTTTACCATATGTATGATAATGGTACCAAATATCTTTTTTCTGAGTATTAAAGTGACCTTCCACCCCAAACAATTCCCAGTCTTTTAATTCCTTTTCTATAAAAGAGCGGGTTCTTTTAGGCTGTAACCCTAAAGAATTTCCGGTATAGTAAATAACCTTTTGGCCATTGATAACCGGTATATGAAATTCATTTCTGAATTTTTGAAGCGGATCATTCTGATCCATTTTTAGAGCGTATTCTCTGCTGTTTTCGTATGATTGATTCATTAAGTACTTTTAATTAACAAACAACTTGTTAAGGTTAATTGATTTAATATTTATCTTAAATTAAAATTTTTAATAAAAATCACCTCTCGAAACTGAAATTTAAGCTAATACGACACCATTAAAACACTAATATTTTCTTTCAATCTTTTGCCTTGATGCAAAAGATACAAAAAATCAAGACAAAAAGATGTCAGCCAAAGGCTGACCAGCCTTTGGCTGGCTTCCACGCTTCAACCAGCCCACACCCCGCCTTTTTGTCGTCCCACCCACTTTCGTCCGCTATAGGCGGACGATTTGTAATGCATAGTGCTTCAATTTAACTAAATCCTCAATCAGGCTCTTTTAGATCTTCTCTATTATTTTTATCAATAACATATTTTCAATCTCTTTCTATATTTCTTACAAAATATTGAAGAGGTAAGGTGAGTTTTTGTAAACCTTAGGCAAATATATTAAGCTGACGTTGATGTTCTGCCTCAATGAGCATTTTTTTACGTGCCAGTCCTCCAATATACCCGGTAAGCTGACCCTGCATACCCACCACTCTATGGCAGGGGATTAAAATTGGCAAGGGGTTTTTACCTATGGCATTGGCTACCGCTCTTACCTTTTTCACATCGCCTAATTGGGCTGCCATTTTACCATAACTGATGGTTTTTCCATAGGGAATATCATTCAATTTTTGCCATACTGACTTCTGAAAATCAGTTCCATTTAATTCATATGCTATATCAAATTGCTTTCTTTTCCCACTCAGGTATTCTCCCAATTGCTTTTCAAAGAGTTGCACACATTTAGGTTTAATCCCTCCAGTTGATTGATAATCTTCCTCCTTACTCACGAAATCAATTGATAACAACTGGTCAGATTTGGCACTAACGAGCAAAGCACCCAGCTCGCTTGTAATATAATAGCCCTTTCTATCTTTCAACATGCGATTCTTTTTGTAATCCCAACCAATTTAAGGCATTCTGGCCTAATAATTTATTTTTTACTTCCGTGCTCAAGCCACTTTCTTCTATTAATTTCCCGGGAGCTAACTCACCTAATGGAAAAGGATAATCTGTTCCTAATGCAATCACATCCTCTCCCATGGTTTTAATTAAAAATTCCAGACTATTAGGATC
>JBBSPJ010000357.1:0-4411 GCA_038258905.1 Cytophagales bacterium | reverse complement strand
GATTAAATTCTTACTAAAATCTTTGCTTTTTAAAATTCTGCACATACATTTGCATCGATGACAATAAAAATGACAAATAAAATCTGGTGGTGGACTTCTTTAAACTAAGAAGGCAGTACCGGTATAAATGATATTCATGAAACCCGCTAACTGCGGGTTTTTTTATTTAAGAACAAAATGAAATTAATTATAAACAAAACTTGGTGGTGGCATATTATAGATTATCTCAACGGATGAACAACGCCACTATGTAAAATTTTTAGGGCTTGTCGGACATCCGGCAAGCCTTTTTTATTGACCAAATTCATAAAAATAAAATGAAAATAAATAAACAACACATTAGCCTTCCTGCCGACTCCTTTACCCCGGTAGGGTTGTACTTACGGCTAAGAGATCAGTTTGCTAATACTATCTTATTGGAAAGCTCAGATTACCATACCCGTAGAAATAGCTTTTCTTATATAGGAGTTCAATCTATTGTGGATATTCAGGCAGATAATAAGCAAATTAAAACAAATATTGAAGGTGTTGAAGAGGTTGAGCCAATTACAAATCCTTTGTCAGTAGCTCAAAAACTACATGATTTCATTTTCCAGTTTGAATGTGATCCTATTCTGAAAAATGATGATTTTGAAGAAAGTGTTTTCTTTGGGGCTACCGGATTTGATGGCGTTCAGTTTTTTGAAGACATCCACTTCGAAAAAATACAGGAAGATATACCATTCCTAAGATACCATTTCTATAGGTTTGTGATTGTTTTTGATCATTTTAAGGATGAATTACATGTTTTTGAGCACCAATTAGGTAAAAAATATGATTTTACATTAGATGATTTAGTGAAAGTAATCTTAAACAGATCAATACCACAATTTAAATTTTCAAAAGTAGGTGATGAAAGCTCTAATCAAACGGATGAAGAATTTTTGAAAATTATCCGCAAAGGAATTGATCATGCGAAACTAGGAGATGTATTTCAAATGGTTTTATCTCGCAGGTTCACACAAAAATTTAAGGGAGATGAATTTACCGTGTACCGTGCCCTTCGATCCCTCAACCCATCACCTTACTTATTTTATTTTGATTATGGCGACTATAAACTTTTCGGATCTTCCCCAGAAGCTCAGGTAAGTGTAAAAGGCAATAAGGCTTATGTGAATCCAATTGCCGGAACCTACCGAAGAACCGGTGATGACACGGCTGATGCTGCATTGGCTGAGAAGTTACTGAAGGATGAAAAGGAAAATGCTGAGCATACCATGCTGGTAGATTTAGGAAGAAACGACCTTTCTAAAAATGGTGAAAATGTAAAAGTAGAGATCTATAAGGAGGTGCAATTTTATTCTCATGTGATACATTTAGTAAGTAAAGTTAGTGCTGATGTAGCCTCCAGATCATGCATTAGCTTATTAGGAGACGCATTTCCTGCAGGAACACTCAGTGGGGCCCCTAAATATAGTGCGCTACAACTCATTAATAAATATGAGCCAACAGGAAGAGGGCTTTATGGTGGAGCGGTTGGTTTAATAGCTTTAAATGGTAATATGAATCATGCCATTGTCATCCGCTCTTTTGTGAGTAAGAATAATGAATTAAGATATCAGGCTGGGGCAGGCATAGTGGCTTTGTCTGATCCGGATAGTGAGTTACAAGAAGTACATAATAAATTACATGCCCTAAGAATGGCAATGGAAAAAGCGGAAAACATGTTTGACACCCAAAAAACTACAAAAGCATGAGCCAGGTGAATGTACTTTTAATAGATAACTACGATTCTTTCACTTATAATTTGGTGGAAGTAATCAGACAGGAAATGCCAGCGGTAAAAGTAACTGTAATTAGAAATGATAAATTAAAGTTGGAAGATGCAGCTTCTTATGATAAAATATTATTGTCACCGGGACCGGGGGTGCCAAAAGATGCAGGGATTATGCCTGAACTCATTAAGCATTATGCGCCATCTAAGCCTATTTTTGGAGTGTGTTTGGGGCATCAGGCCATTGGAGAAGCTTTTGGGAGCCAACTGCTTAATATGAAGTCAGTTTTACACGGCATCCAAACAGAAATTGAATTATATGATCATTATCTGTTTGAAGGCATGGCCTCTAAGGTTCAGGTGGGCAGGTACCATTCTTGGTTAATAGATGAAAACACCTTGTCGGATGATTTAAAAATTACGGCCAAAGACAAAAACGGACAAATTATGGCGGTAGCTCATAAAACTTTCGATGTTTCTGGCGTGCAATTTCATCCTGAATCCGTAATGACACCCGAGGGAGCAAAAATGATGCGCAACTGGATTAATAAATAATTTGAAAAGAAATAGAGGTGCTTTTAGAAGTAACTAACTAAGATATAAAATGAAAGAGATATTAAATAGATTAGCATTATATAATACCCTTACCCAAGAGGAAGCTAAGGAGATTCTGTTGCGAATTGGTCAAGGGGAATTTAATAATTCCCATTTGGCTGCATTTATGGCTATGTTTATGATGCGCCCCGTTACAGTGGAAGAGCTTTCGGGATTTCGTGATGCCTTAATGGAACTTTGTATCCCCATTAATTTGTCTGACTATGATGGCATGGATTTATGTGGCACAGGAGGCGATGGCAAAAACACCTTCAATATTTCCACTTTATCAGCTTTTGTGGTAGCTGCTTCGGGGCAAAATGTAGTGAAGCATGGCAATTATGGGGTGTCTTCTAAATGCGGGAGCTCCAATCTACTGGAACACTTTGGCTATGAGTTTACTAATGAGCAATCAGAATTAGAAAAGCAGCTCGATAAAGTAGGTATTTGTTTCCTGCATGCTCCAAAGTTCCATCCTGCTATGCGCCATGTGGGTCCCATCAGGAAGGAGCTAGGTGTGAAAACATTTTTTAACATGTTAGGTCCATTAGTGAATCCGGCAAAACCTAAAAAGCAAATGGCCGGGGTTTTCGATCATGAACTGGCTAGAATTTATGCCTATTTATTCCAGGATTCGGATGTGCAGTTTGGAATTATATACGATTTAGAAGGTTACGATGAATGTTCTCTGACTGGGCAGACCAAGGTTTTTTCGAATTCTGGAGAAGCTGTGATCAATCCACATGATTTTAATTTACCCAAAATCAGTGCGGAACAAATATATGGTGGCGAGACTATTGAAGAAGCAGCCAAAATTTTTGTCGACATTTTGAAAGGCGAGGGAACCGAAGCTCAAAATCAAGTGGTTTATGCTAATACAGCATTAGCCCTACAAGCGGCCGGCAAATATCCTTCATTGGTAGAAGGGGCTGAAGCAGCTAAAGAAACCATCAAGTCAGGTGCTGCATTGAAGGTTTTTAACCAATTATTAAATTAATGTCGTTTAGGTAAGACAACTTTCCTTCTCCCCTCGGAGAAGGATGCAAGGTTGAGGTCTAAAAAAAGGCTTAGCAAAACGATATCAATTATTAAATTAAAATTTATTATAATAGTAGAGTATAATTACAGACTTACAAAAAATATGAATACACTTGAAAAAATAGTAGCCTATAAAAGAGATGAAGTAAATGAAGCAAAGAAGCTTTATCCGGTAGAATTGCTACAGCAAAAAATGTATTACAAAGCAAAGCCGGTTTCTCTGGCCAAGTATATAAAGCACGAAAATAAAACAGGAATAATAGCTGAAATCAAGCGTAAATCACCATCAGAAGGCTTCATTAACCAGCATATCTCAGTAGAGGAAGTATCTATAGGTTATATGCAAGCGGGCTCCAGTGCACTATCAGTGCTAACTGATGGACCTTCTTTTGGGGGAAGTTTAAAAGATTTAGAAATAGCCAGAAAATTCAATTATTGCCCTATTATAAGAAAGGATTTTATGATTGATGCCTATCAGGTGCATGAAGCGAAGGCGCATGGCGCAGATGCTATCTTAATAATTGCAGCTATTTTATCTAAAAAGGAGGCAGAAGAATTAGCCGGTTTAGCACATGAATTAGGAATGGAAGTTCTGCTGGAAGTACATACTCAGGCCGAAATAGATAGCCATTTAGGTACTTATGCTGATTTAGTGGGAGTAAACAGCCGCGATTTAAAAACTTTTCAAACTGATTTAGAAATGGTTCATACAATGGTGAATCAAATCCCTGATAATTATATCAAGATTGCAGAAAGCGGAATTAAAACACCTGAGGATGTTTTGAAGTTTAAGAAAGCAGGATTTGACGGATTTTTAATTGGAACCACTTTTATGAAAAGCCCAAGACCGGATAAAGCTTGCCAAAAATTTTCTCATCAGGTAAGGAATCTTTTAAAATAAGCACAATGAGTAAGCCTAAAATAAAAATATGTGGTATGCGCGACTTTGAGAATGTAAAAGATGTTCTCAAATACAAACCGGATTTTATGGGCTTTATTTTTTACGAGGGTTCTAAAAGATTTGTG
>JBBSPJ010000356.1:0-4426 GCA_038258905.1 Cytophagales bacterium | reverse complement strand
TCACTCATTATTTTTAAATCGGACTGGCTGCCCATTATAATTGCTACTTTTCCCTTGCTCATGCTTTTACTTTTAACGTATTTTTAACTATATCAATTTTCTTTCTTAAGGAGATCAGACTAGGATCCGTGATAGTTACATGCCCCATTTTCCTGAATGGCTTGGTGACTTTCTTACCATATAAATGGACGTGCACGCCCTTTATTTTTAACACCTCCTCCATACCTTCATATTGGGCATCTCCGGTAAAACCATCTTCTCCTAAAACATTAACCATTGCAGAACTAATTTTTGTGTCGCAGTTACCCAGAGGCAAGTCTAAAATAGCACGTAACATTTGATCATACTGTGAGGTAAAATTACCTTCAATACTTTGGTGTCCACTATTGTGCGGCCTTGGTGCTATTTCGTTTACTAAGATTTCATTATCATTGGTTAAGAACATTTCTACAGCTAAAATACCTGTCATTTTTAGTTTTTCAATGATATTTTTCGCTATCTCCTGTGCATTTTGTTCAATTTCAGGAGATAACAAGGCCGGTGATAATAAATATTCCACTAAATTATGTTCAGGATGAAATACCATTTCAACTGACGGAAATGTGGTGATTTCCCCTGAGGTATTTCGGGCTACAATTACAGCTAATTCCTTTTTAAAAGGAACGAAACTCTCCAAAAGTGCAGGTGCATCAAATCCTTTTTCAATATCGGCTTCAGTGCGAATTACCTGAACTCCTCTACCATCATAACCACCCTTTCCAATTTTATGAACTGCGGGTAATTGATCTATTAACTTCTTTAAATCTGCTCTCGACTCTGTTAAAACAAAATCAGCTGTGGGGATATTATTATCTTTATAAAATGATTTTTGAACCCTTTTATCCTGAATAAGGCTAATTACATCAGGCTCAGGATACACTTTTATACCTTCAGACTGTAATTTTTTTAAGGCATCCGTATTTACTTTTTCAATTTCAATAGTAACAATATCACATTCTTTTCCAAAAGCATACACCGCATCAAAATCTTCTAAATCTCCGATTGTGAAATCCTGAATGAGACTAGCACAAGGTGCTTTAGGGTCTGCATCCATCATTCTGAGGTTTATATTTAAGTTTATTGCGCTTTGGTGGAGCATTCTACCTAATTGGCCCCCACCTAATACACCTACTTTTATTTGGGTATCAAACTGCTTTTGTGACATATAGAAAAGTAAATTTTATAATTTAAAGCCTTTTTGAGATTCAGCTTACTTAACAGAAAACAAAAATAGCACATTTATAAAGAAACTATAAACAAAAAAACCTTCCTCCCATAAAATAACAGGAAGGAAGGTGCAAAAAATTGATTGATTTAATTAAAGCGTCTTACTTAGCGCTCTTTTCATCTTTTATTTTTTCACCATTTATTTCAACTTTTAAAATAAACAGATCAAATTCCTCATCGATAGGTAAAAATTTATAAACCAGTTGCTCACCGGTTTTTCTTGCAATATCAATTAAACCTAAGCCTGCTCCACCTTTATCGGAAAGCTTTCCATGCTTAATTTGCTGCATGTACATCTTTTTCAATTCCTCAGGACTCGCTGCATTTACTTCATCAATAGCAGACCTTAAACCATCTACCTTGTTTCTAGCTACTTTGTTGCTTGTAATAACATAGTAAATATCGCCTTTACTGCCAATTACAAATAAGCCATTTCCAATTTGCGTTCCACTGATTTCGTCAGAGTGCTTATTCATGTTCTGAAGTGTTTCAACCATTACATGGTATACCCTCTTCTTCACATACCTATCTTCATTTTTACGCTCCATGTCCGACTCGGCCATAGAGGTAAACATTTTAGTTATTTCATGATTGAACTCTCCTAAGTACACTAAAGAAATCCCATTTCCTTGCATTTCAGAAAAAAGGCTCAGTACCGACTTGATGAAATTTACATTCAAATCCATCTTGCTTGTGTTTATGTTATCCAACATTAATTTATAAAATTATTTAAATGTATTATTGATTTTTATAATTTTTCTCAAAATAGAACATTTTTTTATAAAATTTTAATAACTCACTAATTCTATTCAGTTCTATGTAGTATTACTTCAAAGATTACTTTTTTTCTTTCGTTTTATGAATGTTTCCGAAGGTAAAATTAAGCCCTGCCCTAACATCGAAGGATCGTCCGTTACCCGGATTCAAAATTGATATAACATCATTGGTTGCCAGGTATAATTGAAGGCCAATTACTTTAAAAGTAAACCCGGTGCCAATATTTGGCCTTCCGTTCATCAGTGTACCTGATAAGGCAAAATCAAAAAAGGTATTGTACTGAAAATTATACAATGCTGTGAATGCCGGGATAATCTTTCCTCGGTACAACTGAGAATACATAATGGCACTGCCTGTCTGCCTTTTACTTAGTTGATAGGAAGCACCAACATATAATTTACCAGTTAAGGGTGTTGTAAAAGGCTGATCTTCGGTTTCTGTAATTTCTAAGTCGTTCTCTAAATCTTTCAGCTGTGCATCAAGTGCATCGGTATCGCCGTTTATAGCATCAATAAGATCAACACCGTTAAAGATAGCTGAAGCCTGAGGCACCGTGGCAATGTAAGTATCATTGGACCACCTAATAAAACCCAAATCATTTATTGAAGCAAATAGATTAATTTTCTCTGTAAGCTGGAAAGTAGCTCCCAGGTCTAATGCAAATCCGCCATTATTAAATGCGCTTTTAATTTCCTCTGCACTGCCATCATCCTTAACTGAAGCACCAAATATACCTCCTGCCCTTACATCAAACCCATTACTAATAAATTCTATAGAATCACCACGGAATTCATTGTCTCCATAGGTTCTGATGCTGGCATCCAAATTAGGCAAATCTATAATGCCATGTCCTACTAAATATTTCAATCTGGCACCTAAAGTTAATTTTTCATCTAAGAAAGAGCGCCCATGAGATATTCCCACCTCAGTAAACGCAATTGCTCTTGCTGAAAAGCTATTTAAATCTACTAAACCATTAGCAATTTGGTCGGAAGCGTTACCATAATAAGGTAAAGCAAGTAATTCCCGAGGAACGGTTGTATGCGTAATTACCCTCGTATTTATACTAAAAGCGGTATAGCTTTTCTGATTCCTAATGCCTAAATGGAAAATATTAATATTACCTTCGGAATTTACTCTATTATTGTTTTTTAAACCTGAAAAAATAGGAGCTAGTGTTAAGTTGCCTTCCGCATCCTTTGCTGTCAACTTATTTAGAGTAATAAAATTATTGCCGCTGTATACATGAGCACCCGACAAACCGGGTAAACCCAAAGTAAATTTATAGTCAGGAAGCATAGCAGGGTTTAATGCATTGGCTTGAGGTAAGGTTTTTATTAAACCATAACCAATCATATCAGATTGTGCTCTTACTTGACACACAAGCACAAAAAGCATTAGAATAATGGATGTAAATGTCTTTTTCATTTTTCTAATTATTATTATTGAAGTTGTATTTTGCTTGCATAGCCAGGCTGAAATCAATTTTATCTGTTGCAGAAATTTGAACTTTCTGTATGCCATCTACAGGGGTTGATGTATCGACTCTCACACTTATAGCTATCCTGGTTGCATTTGCCAGGAAGGCCAAATCGTTAGTGTTTGTTTGTGAATTATTTTCTAGTCGGATATATTCAAGTAAACTGGTTGCTTGCCCATTTTGTCCGGCTTCCAATAAAAGGCCATCAAATAGCACATGAAGTTCTGCACTATCAGCATCCAGAAATACGGCCTTTAAGTTCACATTTATAGGTAAACTATTGCTGGTATTAAATTTAAATAAAACAGATTCTAACTGATCTGCTTCCAATCCGTCAATATCAAATGATTCCTTGAAAATAAGATCCTGGATTGAAAGAATTAACGGAATTTCTATTTCATAGCCAATCTGGATTCCTGAGCTTGAAGTGACGAAATTGTTAGGTGTATTCTCAGGGTCAATTGTTCCGTCAATTTGAATTTGCACTGAATCAGGCAAATCATTAACAAGCGATTTAAATGTCTCATCGAAAGAGGCTTCTTGTACAACTGCTGATTCAAGCTCTGCTGCAATTAAGTTAACTTCACCGCTAATAGCTGTTTCCTCAGCGTTTCCGTTTTTGTAGCTAAGAAAGCTATTTACATTAAATACAATAGGTAAACCCATTGTGTTCGTGTAGATAATTTTTAAGCGAGGGTCATCCAAATAATAAGCAAAGTCTTCAAAATCATTTCCTTGACCAAAGAAATCTGTATCGAAGCCATTTCTTTCTGTAGATATGTTTTGCGTGCTTAAATCACCATAAAGTGCTTCAAACTCCATATTTACAAACTCAAAATCAAGGTCAATACTATTTTGTCCTGTTACTAAATTAACACCTGAAGATCTATTTAAAACCAATTC
>JBBSPJ010000355.1:0-4430 GCA_038258905.1 Cytophagales bacterium | reverse complement strand
TTCCAAATAAATACACCGTAATTCCGCCTGACTCAAATAGGGATAGTATGTTGTAACTGAAGTTGAAAAAAACGGATAAACTTTATTGAATAAGTTTTGATATTGTACCCAGTCTTCGTGTGTTAATATACTTTTTGATTTAAGATTTGAAATTAAATTCTGATTCTCTTCAAAATCTTCATTCTTTTTTAACTCAAAAATCATTTCATTGTCCTCTCGGACTTTTAGTGTCAAATTCTTTAATTGTATTTTCGCCTCACCCAACGCTGTTTGGGTGCTTGCATGCATTAAATCTCTTAATTCCTGTCTTTTGATGAGGTATTTGTTTCTGAACCATAAAGTTATCATACTCCCAATTAATAAAATGGTAATGACTATTATTATAAAATTACGTTTTGTGAGTTTGAGTGTGCTTTCTGTTTGTAGCTTTTCTATCTGCAGTAAGCGTTCCTTCGCTTCTACCTTTTGATTTGCACGCATTAACTTTAAAGCACTGTATTTTTTGTTATAGGCATTAAGGGCCAACATAGCTGAATCTAAATAAGCGGCACTGCTGTCTGCTTGCTTGTTGGCCACATACCACTTACTCATAATTGGGTATAATTTCCACAGCCTGTCTGTTTGCCCCGATCGTTGAATGAAAGTCTTAGCCTGTTCAATTTTTTGCTTAGATTCTCTAAATTTTTGTTGTTTTAAATAAATATCAGCCAGCGGAATGAGAGATCCTGCAGCCAGGCCATATTCATTAATTGATATAGCGCTTTGAATATCTACTAAGAATAATGGAATCGCTCTATCATACCGCTCTTGTAAATAGTAATTATATCCTAAATTACCTGATGCAATAGCCTTCCAGATTGGACTGGCATATTGGGAGCTATCATTTATAACTGCTAGAAAGTAGTTTTCAGCAGTTATTAATTCACCTAGCTTTTGATAGCAGAGGCCAACAGTAGATTGAGCTTCAATAACAGAATTGGAATTGAAAGCAGTTTTCTTTAGTTCACTAGATTTTCCATAATAGGTAAGTGCAGATTGATAGTCTTCGAAATAAAAATAGCATCTACCGATGTAATTTAAATGTTCTGCCATATTAGGAAAGCTTTCAGGCTCCATTTCATCAAGAATACTCTCCAAACGTAATAGCCATTCAAATGCCTTTTCATAGGACTTGGATTCCCAATAGTGGCGCGCAATCACATGTACTGCACGTGCCTCTATATGAGGAATGTCGTTAATATTATCTGCATTTGCTATTATAATCAACCCTTCTAATAAACTGGGATCTTTATGACCATCTAAAAACCAAAAAGTATAGGCTTCTAGTAATTTTGCTTCAAGTACAAGTTCTAAATCACCATTAGCCCTAGCCCATTGTGCCATCTCCTGAGCATAAACTCTTGTAAATGAGGAATCTTCCCTACTCAAGTTAATTGTATTTTCAAATAGCAAAGCTATATCTTCCACCTTTTCTTTATAAGGTTTATGAAGCATCTGTTTGTACTGGGCAGAGGATGTCTTGGGAGCCAAAAAAAATAAAAATAATACCAGTAACTTTAACTTCATGAAAAATGAATGTTCTTTAGTGCAAAAAATTTGTAATTAATATTTTTGAATGGTAATCCCTTCATTTAATATGTTTGGTTCAAAACACATATTAGTTGAAGATATTTGCTTAGATGCTTCTCTTAAGAATTACAGCTATTGGGTGAATTGAAAGCTATAATAACATTCTAAATTTTATAATACAAAAACTATTATTAAAGATATAAAAAGTGAAAAGGTCTACAAAGTAATTATTGACTTAAATTTGAACTGTTAGTATAAAATTTTTTCTCTTACCATTGTATTTAAATCTTTAGGATCATTCCGGGCTTTAAATTCTAGTAAAGAACAAGCATTTAATTATTCAGTCTGAGGGGTGTGAGTTATTGGAGGCGTATGTATAGAATAAAAAAAATGGGTTAAAAATATTTCGATTTTGAAAAATTTTTAACCCATAAAGGTCCAAAAAATTATAGTTAAAGGGTAGCCAGTCACTATAAGACCAAACATTTATGCCATCGCAAACATCAATGATCCCTACAAATGTAAAGTAATTTATCAGCTGAACTCTTACATGATTTCAATAAGAGTTTACATTTATCCAATGAATTTCTTTAATTCCAATTCTGTTTTCCCACAAACTTAAATTAGCTAGAGTTTTCCCATAAGCTTCATCTCAAAAAGTAAATACTTTCCCGAAATATTTAATCATTTGATCAATTTGCAAAATTAACTAAGCAAAAAAAATAGTTGATATTCCTTTATAAAGTTACATGCGAAATACCTAGGGGTCAATTTTAACAAATCAACATTAGACTGATTAAAGGTGTATTGGGGTAAATTTGCACCTTACCAATTTTAAAAATAATGATGTTTATGTAATAAAATTACATAATAATATAACACTCCTCATTCATAAAACTTCGAGATTTACATTATCAAATTAGTAAATCATATAAGAATTAGTTGATAGCAGATTCTGATTAGTTGAAATAGTTAGAGTGTTTTAGAGTCGTTATAAACTTAAAGGTGCAATTATAAAGATTGCACCTTATTTCCTTAAAGAGAATAGTTTGAAAATTATACTTCAACAAGATAAAGATGGAAGCAAAGTACAAGGAAGGAGCAATAGTTTTTGAAAAAATTCGACCACAACAAAAACTTTTTGTGAGTAGATGCCAATCAGGATTATACTATTGTAGAGTGGAAGAAGATAAAACAAGAAAGGAATTAGTCTATTTTGAAAGAGACATATTGCCCTTCAGAGAACATAATTAATTAAAACTTAAACATATAAACCAATAAAAACTATGGGTAATTTACTTTATATAATTGCAGTAATACTAATAATAGCCTGGGCTATAGGATTTTTTGCTTATAGTGCAGGAGGAATAATACACATCTTAATTGTTATTGCTGTTGTAGCCATAATCTTTAAGGTGATACAAGGTCGTAGAATTTAATATAAACTATAATAACATGAAAAATCAAAATGGAAATGGGAAATTGATTGCAGGTTTAATTCTTGGAGCAGTTTCAGGCGCGGCATTGGGTGTTTTATTTGCACCTTCAGATGGACAAAATACAAGGAAGAAAATATCTAAGGATATTGAAAAATTTGGTAATGATGTAGCAAATAAATTTAATCATGAAGCTGAAGTATTCAAAAATAAAGCGAATAATATACTTGCTTCAACAGAAGAAAAAGCAGAATATCTTGCTAGACAAGCGGAACAAGGCATAAACAAAGCAGATAAATTTTCTAATAGCTTGAAATCAGAAGCTAATGATAAAGCACAACAACTAACTAAATAATTAGTAAAATAGAAAAAGCCTTAACATTTATACTGTGTTAAGGCTTTTTTTAAATAAAACCAAATACTCATGCATAATTAAGCTCTATTTTATTATGGAAGACAATAAATATGATGATCTAAGTGATCAGTTAAAAAATTATGCAAACACTAATATAGAATTAGTTAAAATGCAGGCTATTGAACAAGTAGTAATAATTGCTCCAAGATTATTATCAACCACAATAATAACTGTTATTATTTATATGGCTGTCACCTTTTTAAGTATAGGATTAAGCATATACTTATCAACATTGCTTAATTCAATGTTCTATGGCTTTTTAATTGTGGGAGGTTTTTATTTTTTATTGGGTGTTATTTTTATTACTGCCAGAAAAAGCTTGGTTATAACGCCATTACGTAATCTAATCATTAAAACAATTTTCAAACTAAGTTGAAAAATTTATTAAAATGGAACCGATTCACATCAATAATTATAATGATTTAAAAGCCCATATAAATGCGCTTAAAATTAAAAAATCAATTCAAGAAGAAAAATTTTCAGCCTCATTTGCCAAATTAAGGAGAGTTTTCAATCTTGGGTACTTATTTAAAAAAACTACAGACCTTGTTCCCATCAACAATAAAAATGGCAATCTCTCTAAAACAGGTCTTAACGTGGGCAGTGAATTTCTAATAGATCAATTATGGGGCAGACATAAGAGCATTGGGAGCTTTGTGAGCGCTTTTGCGGTCAGAAGAATAAGTCACCTATTAATAAACAACAGCAATAGAATTATTAGCTTATTTAAAAACACTAAAAACAAATTAATCGGGTAGGATTAAAATATTTGGTTCTACTGTTATTTTAGTGGGTAATTATTAATACCATGGTAAAAAAACAGGATGACGCTAGTAAAGTATTTGCTAGACAAGCCCCAAAGCGGGCGAAATCACTAAACCTAGGGCACAGCCCCAATGCTATTAAGTTAAGCTAATTTAAGCTTTATAAACTAATTTTACTGCAGCTTTTTTATTGTACAATGCATTAATATTGATTTTGCTTTGTCTGTACTTTATTTTGGGCACATG
>JBBSPJ010000354.1:0-4435 GCA_038258905.1 Cytophagales bacterium | reverse complement strand
TCGATAGTGTTTGTTTTCTTATCGATTTTACAGAAGGCTATATCCATACCATCCTTAGTGGTAGAGTCATCTCTGTCTTGCCTTAAAGTGGCTGTAACTCCTGCATCTAATTTATCTAAGATGATACCCGGATCACTTACTTTCTGAGACCTTACGATATCATTCAATAAGAAATAGCCTATTAATGATATTAAGGCGCCTGGCACACCATGTCCAGTACAATCTACTGCTGCGATGTAGATTACATCATCTACTTCTATATACCATGGGAAATCGCCACTTACTACATCCTTTGCTTTGTATAAGATAAATGATTCTGGTAATTTTTGACGAATTACCTGATTATTTGGCAGAATTGATCCTTGTATACGCTTAGCATAGTTTATACTTTCTGTTATTTTCTTGTTTTTACTCGCAATTTCCAGTTCTATGACCTTACGCTCAGTAATATCATGAGATACCAATAAGACTGACTCTAAGTTTTCTTCTTCATCAAATTCTGGAATGGCATTTACCTGCATTACTCTGTCCCCTGAACTGGTTGGGAAGTTCATCTCTTCAGTAATCTTAGAATTATTTTCCTTGACATAAAGCAGTAACTTATTCCATCCTTCTATAATTTCCGGTTCTATACCAGAGTTATTCAACTCCATTTGAATTACTTCATCAGGCTTTTTGCCAGTATAGTTTTCTATCATTGGGTTTACATAGAAGAATTTACCATCACTATCAATCCGTGTAATTAGATCTAGAGAGTTTTCTGAGAGGGCTTGCATTTTACTTCTCATTCTTTCCTCTTGCTCTGCTCTTCTTCTTTCAGTAATATCTCTGGTATTGAAGATGATACCCTGAATAGCAGGATCTTCTAATTGGTTCGACCCTGTAACTTCTACCCAAACGTACTCCCCTACGCTATTAGCATATTGATGCTGTGTGGTAATTGACTCGTCAGGGTTTTCCACCAATTGATTAAATAAATTATGAACATCCTCTCTTGAATCCGGATGTACTTTATCAAGATCATTGGTATCAATAAGATCTTCTTGTCGGTAGCCAAGGATTTTCTCAACCGAAGGTGAAATATATCGCACCTGACCGTCTTTTTCGTAGATGGTTATTACCTCAGAAGCATTTTCAAGCAATAGCTGCATACGTTTCTGGGTTCTGTTTACCTCTTCTATCTGATCTTCCAGTCGTTGGTTGGTACGCTTTAACTCTTCCTGAGTGGCTTCCATTTCTTCTGCATTCTGCCTTAAAACTTCCTGCTGCTCCTGCAATTCCTGACTCATGGTTTGCGACTCAGCCAATAGCTTACGAGTACGCTCATTAATTTTAATATTAAAGACCGTACGGGCAATAATTAAGCTTATTTCTTCTACAAACTTTACCTGGCTTGGATTGAATTTTTCAAAGCCTGCAAACTCCAACACTCCATATACTTTCTCATCCGTTATTAAAGGGACAATTAAAATGGAGGTAGGTCTTTTATCTCCTAACAAACCAGAGGTTACGCTCACATAATCATGAGGAATTTCTGTGCGTAATAATGTATCCTGCTCAATGGCAGATTGCCCCACTAAACCTTCAGCAAATTTAAACTTAGCTTTTAAATATTTCTTTTTATTGTAGGCATAACTGGATTTCATCTCGATGAAAAAATTATCCGCATCATCATCATTCAATACGTAAAAGGCTCCCTGAATAGCATCAATTTTGTCCGTAACATAGCCTAATATCTCATCTCCCAATTGCTCAAGGTCATCATTACTTCTCAAAATTTCCCCTATTTCCGCCACACCAGTTACAATCCAGTTTCTTTCTTTATCTCTGATTTCCGCTTCCTGTATGGAATTACGCATGTTAATCAAGGAGTTACCTAAGGTATCTTCTTCGGAAATAGGTTTGAAGTTAGCCTGAAAATCGCCATCTCCAATTTGCTTGGCAAAATTAGCAGTAGATTTTAATGAGCTTACAAAATTATCCAATATTACTGCCATCTCACCTATTTCATCATCCGAATTCTTTGGTACTTTATCTGGCAAAATACCTTTCCCTAATAATTTTAGCGTTTCTTTTAAAGAAAGAATAGGATTGATTAAAACCTTAGAAAAAATTAAGGAAATCACAAAAGTGAAGATTAAAATAATCAAGCCAGTATAAACAAATGTTTTTACCAGATCGGCAAACTGATCACTAACTTCATTTTCTCTAACGGTAGATACTATTCCCCATCCAATGGCCGGGATTTCTGTCCAGGCAGCTAAAACTGAAGTCCCTGTATAATCTAAATCTTTAGAATAACCAGTTTCCCCTTTTGCTGCTTTTTGTAAACCTTTATTTAAATCGTTACCAAAACCTACTGATTGAGGAGCTAAGCTATCAGCCATAAAACGTAAACTACTCAAATACAAGGCACTTTGATCTTTTTGGGCAGTTAATAAACTCTCTGCTGTTTGGTAGTCAGAATTGTTGTCTTTAACAATATTTAAAATCTCAGATAAATTCTTAAAAATGAGTAAGGTTCCGGCGGCTGAGTTGTAATCATCTACTAATGGTCTTCCATAACACACAATTTTATTTTCCTCAGTTTCAATAACATTACTAAAATAAGGACTGCTCAATGCATTTTCGAGAAAATCAGGGAGCACTTCATTGATATTGGCGCCCAGGTCAAACTCTGAACTAACAGCGTTGGTGTTAAATATGATTTCGCCTTGTAGGTTAGTGATAGCTATAGAGTGAATAGGATAATTATCAGTAAATTTTCGGAGCTGCATTTCCATTTGATTAATAACCACGCTTCTTATGCTATCCATGTTCATGGTTGTATCTTCCTCCTGCAGCATTCTGGCACCGGACTGTATGATTAGCAAATCTGAAATATGATTTGAATTATCTTGAATTCCCTCAAAATGATTATTGATTTTTTCAGCCTTTTGCTGCGTTTGAACCATTAATTTCTCATAGTTCAATTTCTCAACAGATTTTCTATTCATGTTGTAGGTAATGAAACTGACTATGATAATACTCAGAAGTACCACAAAGAGTAATACAGCTGTTATTTTAGTTCCTATTTTTATATTTTTAAACATGTGCGTTTATTTCAACCCTTACTATTTATTTTTATCTGAAGTACTTTTTTGTTTTGTAGCAATTAAGCTCTCTGCTATCATTTCAAAAGCTTGTGCTATTAACTTCTCATCATGTTTGGAAAATGCCTTGAAAGAAGCTATTTCAGCCACTCCAACCAATTGATCTTCCTTTTGTATTGGACAAATAACCAGATGAGCAGGTTTGGATTCTCCCAAACCTGATAGAATACTAATATATCCTTCCGGTACATCCGATATGTTGATTAATCTTTTCTCCTTAGCAACCTGACCAGCTAAACCTTCTCCAAACTCATAAGATATGGTTTGGCTTTCCGGTAACACAAAGGCGTAGGAGGCAAACAAAGAGATAATATTTTTACCTTCCGCGTTACCTGCTTTGTACACAGCTGCCTGACTTGACTCTAATTTTTTGGAAAGTAAACTTAAAAGTAATTCGGCTTTCTTTTTTGCATCCTTTTCCTTCTCTACAGCAGCAATTATTTCGGATAATTCCGTTTCTAAAGCGATGGTGGTAGCATCCTTTTGTTTTGAATCATTTTGATCCTTTTTACTTTCTTTAAATTTCTCTATATAAACAACATTGTTTTCAGAGTCATTACTTTTAGTGAAAATTAAAAGTAAAATTGCAGAAAACCCCAAAACGAAAACTATTCCGGTTAAAATGTAAAGCTCAGACAATATTGGGCTAAGTTCTTTTACATCCATTAAACTAATTACATGCGTTTCATTTGCTAATCTTTCGGGAAAAAGATAGAGGTAATAGGCCAATCCAATAATACTCAGAGTGAATATTAAAGATAGAATTAATGCCAAATTTTTATAAAGTGCTTTCATTCGTTTAATTTATCTGTCAATCCAGGTTTTAAAGCTATCTGCTATTTACTTACTAGGATTTTACCTGTCTTAATTTTTTTATAAAGTTATCATATGATTTTGCGCTTTCAAACATGTTAATCTAAGCTTTTACATGAATGCTCGAATAATTTACCTAATATTATCATCCTTTCAAGATCTTTTCAATAATCCACACATTCATAACTCAAAATTTAAAGATGTTTGATTATTTTCTGTAATCAAAATACTTTTAATTATAACACCCGTATTATCAAAAGCCAACCAAATATAGATTAATAGCTTTCATAAATCATCAATCATTTATATAATTTATCCAGTTCTGTTAAAAATTGGATTATTTCTTTTACATTTAAAGTATAATCTATTTCAGTAATACTTTTAGCTGCATTAGGCATTGTATCTATCATACACTCCTCTGGGTTTTGAATGATGGTTAAACCTCCTCTATCCTTAATTCTTTTCATACC
>JBBSPJ010000353.1:0-4473 GCA_038258905.1 Cytophagales bacterium | reverse complement strand
GTCAGTTTAGGAATTAAGGCAAGACCCATTAAACTGACTACTATAAATGTAATAATTACACGAAACGGGGACATAAGGTAAATATAGTAATTCCGATTAAAATGATAGCAGGCTGAAACTAAAATATTAGGTAACAAATTACATCGAATAGCATTTCACCATGAGAAGAGTGTGAAAACTAAAAATAATAAATTTATTTTACTCATAACCTTTGCGCAATTGAGCGTAAATATTTAACATTGCAGTCCCAAAGAAAGTGGATTAGTCAATAATTACTTTTAGGGCCTATAGCTCTCCCGATAGTTATCGGGAGGTTAGAGCACTTGACTCTCCCGATAAATATCGGGACAAGGGGTACTTGGTTTGAGCGAAAGGATTAAAAATATTGAAAATAAAAGCGTTGTTAAGGCTTAGATTTAACAAAAAGGGCCTATAGCTCAGCTGGTTAGAGCACTTGACTCATAATCAAGGGGTCCCTGGTTCGAGCCCAGGTGGGCCCACTTTATAAAGCCTTAGTAGAAATACTAAGGCTTTTTTTATTTATGGAAGAATTTGCCTAGATAAATATATATTATTTTCAGAACAATTGGATCGGTACTACACTGGTTTCACCACTTTGTCTGTTGAATGTTAGGAGAAATTTTGGGAATATTATATTGTTGCCGATTTCTGCAGCCCTTTTTTTATTTATGAATATTTCCGATATTACATAAAATATTCTAAGTATGCCCTTTTTCAAAATTACTGGAGCAATAACTTTTAGTGTTGGCTTGGTTGTATCAGTTACTACACTCTACTTTTTTCTAGATGAACTCTTGAATCATGGGCAATGGCAGGGCTTATTTAATTTCTTTCTAGAAGATGACCATATTTTCTTCATCCCTCTTTTAATCTATAGTGGATTATCAGTATATTTTCCTTTGGCTAACCACTTTGATAAGGGCTTTGTGGATAAGACAGAATTATACAGGATTAAAAAAGAAAATGAAATATTGGAATTGAAGATAAGGCAGATTGAACTTCAAGATAAGCTGCAAAATGAATAGTACATTTGGAAAGAAATTTATAGCGTATCTATTTGTCCTCAGCGGTATATTTATGGGTTTTGTAATTTGGTACATGTTTATTAGTCGAAATCCTTCAATTAGAGCTGAGACACCATTAATTTTTTATATTTTTTATTTAGTGATATTAGTTAGTATTTCTTATACAGTTGGTATCTTAATTTGGAATAAGTCTTTGGGTGGTAGTGGGAAAAGTAAAATAGAATATGAAAACGAATTACTTCAATTGAAGATCAAAAATAAACAACTACAAAAGCAGCTGACGGAATCAAAAAATACATCTCTTAACTATTGACTCTTTAAAGGATTTCATGGATAGTAACAAAAAGAAACTTGTAGAGGATAGAATACAGTTAGTAAAGCAACTAAACGAGGCGAAAAGTAATTTTACCGGTCCTGACTTATCACAAAGGATTAATCACAATACTACAACCCATCTTTATAAGCATTATCAAGGTCTTAGATTTTATTTGTTATTGACCTGTTTTGATATTTTAGGACAGACAGAGGGATGGTATAGTTTTAATGAATGGCTGTATACGAATAAGTCGGAACCGGCAAAACAGGAGAGAGACCTAATCTCAAAGAATGCACCATCCTCAGGTGCACTTAAAATCACTAAGCACATGCATAGTGAATATAATAAGATATACGGAGCTAGAACTTCATTCAATAAGTTCATTGATAACGTTATTTCTGAGGAAAATAGATTGAAGTTGTTTAGCAGCGTCACTGCTATTATAGGGGAAAGGGGGGATAAAGTCGGAGGACTTTTCTTAAGTGGTACTGAAAAAGACTATGATTTAAGTTATAAACAAAAAAAGGATTTTCTTTATAGTCTTAGATGTGACTTTACTCATGAAGGAATTTCATACGGTAATCCTACTGGTGGATTTCTTCCTCATTTCGATTTAGAAGGGCAGCACTCACTTTCGTCTAATGAAAGTGGTACTTCTCCTTATATTTCAATAGAGATTTATAGAAAAGAGATTAAGGAGGAAATTATTTCCTTCCGAGTAACCAGATGGCCATACGTATTAATAGAGATAATTGAATCAACAATTAGTTAGTTTTCTTCTTTTACTTAACTGTTCGTTGCTCATTTCAAAATTCACATCTATTCGTTAAGAGTTCTCGATGGAATAGGTAAAAACGGAAGATGGTGGAAATTCCCAATATAGGTCATCTTCCACATGTTGAAGCTTTTGATCAATTTATTGCTCCTTTAATTAATTTCCTATCTGTTAAATAAATACCGCTAAGCAGCTACTTTAGGTGAAGAGTTTTCAGGTGGTAAATTTTGCCTGTATTAAAAATAACTGCTTAAACATATTATTTTTGGAGTAGAATAAAGAATTCTTGCATTTTAATCATTACATTAGTTTTTGTATTGAATAAGTTCAACTTTTACTGCTATATTTTTTTCACTCCTTAAATATTTGAAATTGATCAAGCACATCATTTACCTACCCATCTTTATACTTTTCTATTCCTGTAATGAAAAAAAAGAAAAGGTAATTGATAAAGAGGAAGCTATTCCAAATATAGCTGTCGTAATCACTCAAAACACAAAAATTAAGTCAAAGGTTAGTTTTAATAATGGGGTGTCAATGCCAAATATATCCTATCTGGAATTTGGCACCTTACCAGACAGTATTACTAAGTATGAGATAAACAGTGGTGAAATGGATACCTTTCGGGTAAATACCAATAATTCTTTTATTGAGGTAGCCCACCGATATAAAACTCTCCATTTTGTAAAATATTATTTAGAGGCAGGGGATACGCTGTTGATTCAGTATAATGATTCTGTACCCTCAGCTAATTTGGTCAATCATAAAACCCTAAAATTTGATTTAAATTATGATAGCCAAATGAATGAGATGCTATTCTCTTCTCAAATAACACCCACTTTTAAAGCCGCATTTCCTTTGCCTTTTATGGATAGGAGCCGAGATCTTCAAGAAGAATCAGACAGAGTTATAAACCAAGCTAAAACTAAATTTACTAAGGCTACTACTAGAGAATCAATCATTCTTGACTCCTTAAAGGAATATAACTTGATATCTTCGGCAAATTATCAACATAGATCTTTGAACAATCTGTATAATTCATTGGCTTTCAATTTAAAATATGAAATAAATAATGAAGATTTAGGCTTGTTAAGTGAATTAAAAAAGCTTGAAATTTCCGTAGACAATGAGATCAATTACGATAAAATTGTTGGAGAATCGGCAGACTCACTCTTGAAATATAATTCTTACATAAATTTTTTAGAGGCCTATTTAAATAAAAAATATGATGATGAGGTGCCTATGATAAAAAGTAAAAACGGCTTTTATAAGGATTACAGGATGTTCTTTGACTACATTATTAGTGATAGCATTTTAAGTGATGTAAAGAAGGAATATTTTCTTTATAAGAACATGGTCAATATTATTGAAAATTTTACGGTAAGCGATAGGGAAATTTATTTAAAGAAATATGAGGCATTTGGATCTCAACAAAAATTTATAAATGAAATAAATGAGAATTTTAATTTGGACGGAATCTCAGACGACCTGCAGTTAAAAGATGTAAATGGTGATGTACTCACTCTGGAAAATTTGAAAAGCTTGAACAAAGGAAAACTTATGTACATTGATTTTTGGGCGAGCTGGTGCAAACCCTGTATAGAATTAATGCCGGATTCACATCAATTGAGAGATAGTTTAGCTGATATGGATATTGAATTCTATTATTTTTCAATTGATGAAAGCGAAAAAAAGTGGCAGACAGCGTCTGAAAAATATGATTTAAATGTCAATAGTTATTTAGTAAACAATAGGTACAATTCCGTTTTTTTGGAGGAAATAAATTTGGAAGCAATTCCTCGCTACCTCTTGTTTGATAAAAACGGTGAATTAATACAAGAAAATGCTCCTGATCCCAGCGCAACGGAACTCAGAAAAACTATTTTTAAATATTTAAAAAATTGAAGAAATACATTATTATCTTGAATTTTAATTTTTTTTCAATAAGTTTATTGGCCAATTTAAAAGTTCAATTCTAACATAATATCTAACTATCATTAACTATGACAACATTTTCCGAAATAGAATCAAGCTCACAAAATCCATCTTTAGTTTTTACAGGTGCAGCCAAGAATTATATGTATGAATCAGCTAGATGGGGACAGTTTCTATCTATTGTAGGGTTTATATTCACTGCTTTAATAGTTATTTTTGGTTTAATTTTTAGTCTCTCATTTTCTGCCTTAAAACAGTTACCTATGGATACTATGCCGGGAATTTTACAAAGTGGATTTTCCTTTCTTTTAGGATTTATTTATATTGTAATAGGTGTTTTATATATTTTCCCTTGTCTTTACTTATATAGATTTTCCAAAAACATGAAGGTGGCTTTAATG
>JBBSPJ010000352.1:0-4491 GCA_038258905.1 Cytophagales bacterium | reverse complement strand
TCAATTACATATTGTATGCCCTGAATTTCCTCATCCCTATCTTTTAATATTCTGGGCCTTATAAATTTATTATCTATAACAAAGCCAATATCTCTGGAAAAAATTTGGTTATAATCTTCAATTATTTCCGGTCGATATACTTTTACATTATATTTTTCGAGAACAGATGCAAAAGCATCCATTTCCTTAGCCATATCTTCTTCTCTAGGGTAAGTGCCGGCAGCAATATGTTCTTTAGATTTAGGATCATATGCATCTTCCATTTTCGGAACATCTCCTACCCCTTTAGCTGTACCCAAAATAACGGCTCTTAAAGTAGAAGTTTCATCACCTACATAAACATTTAACATAAAAAAGTATTGTATATTTAAGTAAAATTAATCTATTTTTAATTGCTAATCTTTTAGCTTTGCAAAGATTGCAAATTTATCTCAATATTGCATCGTTACATTTAAAGCAAAAATCTTAATTGAATGAAGAGTTATATTGATCTGATAGAGCAAACTTTTGAGTTTCCTCAACCAGAGTTTAAAGTAGAAAACAACGAACTACACTTTCATGATGTGCCTTTAATGGACATTATTAAGGAATATGGCACACCGTTAAAATTAACTTATTTACCAAAAATTAGCCAAAACATAAATAAGGCCAGAACTTATTTTGCAAACGCCTTTAAAAAACACAATTACAAAGGTAATTATACTTATTGTTATTGCACCAAGTCTTCCCACTTTTCATTCGTAATGGAAGAGGCTTTAAAAGCTGGGGTGCATATGGAAACTTCTTCTTCTTTTGATATCCCCATTGTTAAAAAGCTGGCAGAAAAGGGATTAATCACTAAACAACACTATATAGTTTGCAACGGTTTTAAAAGACCTTTATATAAAAAATATATTAATGAGCTAATAAATGAAGGGTATGAAAATGTAGTGCCTATTCTGGATAATTTAAATGAATTAGCTGCCTACGAAGAAGGTGCCACTAAACCTTACAAAGTAGGGATAAGAATTGCCTCTGACGAAGAGCCTAATTTTGAGTTTTACACCAGCAGATTAGGCATCCGCTACAGCGATATAATGGATTTATATAAAGACAAAATTGCCACAAGCGATAAAGCATCACTTAAAATGTTGCATTTCTTTATTAATACAGGCATAAAAGATACCGCCTATTATTGGAGTGAGCTCAGCCGTTTTGTCTATAAATATTGTGAATTAAAAAAGATTTGTCCTGAATTAGATACCATAGATATTGGGGGTGGTTTTCCTATAAAAACTTCCTTAGGTTTTGAATATGATTACCAGTACATGGTAGATCAGATTGTAGAGAACATTCAATGGATTTGTGAGAAAAATGATGTTGAGACACCTCATATTTTCACAGAATTTGGTAGTTATACTGTTGGAGAAAGCGGTGCCACTATTTACTCTATTTTAGATCAAAAACTTCAGAATGATAAAGAGCTTTGGTGCATGATTGACGGCTCATTTATTACCCATATGCCGGATGTTTGGGGATTAAACCAGAAATTCATTTTAATGGCAATTAATAATTGGGAGGAGCCTTTCCATAAAGTAAAAATGGGTGGCTTAACCTGCGATTCTATGGATTATTATAATTCAGAAGCCCATTCATTTGAAGTATTTTTACCTGACATAAAGCCTACCGAAAAACAATATATAGGCTTTTTTCATACAGGAGCTTACCAGGAATCACTAGGAGGATACGGTGGTATACAGCATTGCTTAATACCTGCACCTAAACATGTGCTAGTTAATAAAGATGAAAATGGAAAAATTAGCACTAAACTCTTTGCAGATGAACAAACAAGCGAGAGTATGTTGAATATATTGGGTTATTAAAATTATTAAGATGTAGGAAGCACGAATGAAAAAGTACTTCCTACACCTTTTTCACTTTTAATAATTATTTGGGAATTATGCCTTCCAAGAAATTCTTTTATCAATCTTAAACCTAAACCAGATCCCTTTTCCTTTTGAGTACCTGTGGTAGATATTTTCTTATCGCTTTTCAAAATTCTTTCTTTTAAAGCTGAATCCATACCCACTCCCGAGTCTTTCACCGACACTCTTACTAAATGATCACCTTCCTTTTCCGCTGTAATAAAAACCTCTCCATTTTCCGTAAATTTAATAGCATTATTCACTAGATTTCTAAGAACAAATCTCAGCATCGAGGTATCAGCCATAACCTTAATAGTATCATTAATATCTGTGTACAAATTAATGTTTTTCTTTTGCGCTTGTGCTTGAAAAATAAATATAACCTCATGAACAAATTGATGTAAATCATTCGATTTTAAATCAAAATCTCCAGAACCCTGAGACCACTCTAATAAATTCTCTATTAAACTATGTATACCTTTTATACTTTCCTTAATTAACGGGAATACACTAACAACTTCTTCCGGTTCCGCATTTTGAAAATATTCAGAATTAAAATATGATAAAATACTGGAAATTGGCCCTCGCATATCATGGGAAATAATGCTCGTCATTTCAGAATTTAATTTATTGAGAGACTCTAGTTTCTCATTTTGGGTATTAATTACCTGAATTCTTTCTTGTAACTGATTTTTTTTATCTCTTAACTCAATTAACTTGGTTACCTGGTTGGCTAAGATAATTAAAGCTTTTTTTTGATACTCTGAAAGCTTTCTGGGCTTAGAATCAATTACACATAAAGTTCCTAAATTATAACCGTTTCCAGTAGTTAAAGGCATTCCGGCATAAAATCTTATGTTGGGATCCTCCTTAACCAATGGATTATCATTAAACCTTTCATCTTTACTGGCATCCTCCACAATATATAAATCACTTTGATTAATAGCATGACCACAAAAAGATATCTCTCTAGGAGTTTCAAAAACATCTAAACCTTTTTTTGCTTTAAACCATTGTCTTGAAGAGTCTAATAATGTAACTAATGAAACAGGCACCTCACAAATAATAGATGCCAGCTCTACCACATCATCAAAATCTTTCTCAAATTCAGAATCTAATATTTTGAATCTATTGAGCTCCTTTAATCTCTCATCTTCATTTTCAGGAATTGAGGGCTTAATCATAAAATTATATACTTTGTGTTAGTCTACGGAAATTTTATGTTAGTTGATTCACTTCTGACTCTCTATTTATTTTCTTAACTAAACCTTGTAACACTTTTCCAGGGCCACTTTCTATAAATAATGTTGCTCCATCCATTACCATTTGATGTACCGATTGTGACCAAAGCACTGGTGCTGTTAATTGAGATATTAAGTTTCTTTTGATTACATCAACCTCAATGGAAGCTTGAGCTGTAAAGTTTTGATAAACTGGGCAATTAGGTGTGTTGAATTGTGTCTGTTCAATGGCTTTAGCTAATTCTTCTCTGGCAGGCTCCATTAATGGTGAATGAAATGCACCACCTACAGGTAAAGGCAATGCCCGCTTGGCTCCGGCCTCCTTCATTTTTTCACAGGCTATTTCTATACCCTTATTTGTGCCTGAAATAACAAGTTGTCCCGGGCAATTATAATTAGCAGGCACTACTATTTCGTCTTTAATGCTATCACATACTTTTTCTACTACCTCATCTTCCAGTCCAAGAATAGCAGCCATAGTAGAAGGGTTAATTTCACAGGCTTTCTGCATGGCTAGTGCTCTTTTATAAACGAGTTTTAAACCGTCCTCAAAATTTAAAGTGCCATTGGCTACCAAAGCTGAAAATTCACCCAAAGAATGACCTGCTACCATGTCGGGTTTAAAATCAGGATGCACTAAAGCAGTAATTACTGAATGTAAAAAAACAGCCGGCTGAGTAACTTTAGTTTCTTTTAGTTCCTCATCAGTTCCTTCAAACATTATTTTGGTGATTTCAAAACCTAGTATTTCATTGGCTTTATCAAATAATTTCTTTGCTTCAGAATTATTTTCATATAACTCTTTACCCATCCCTGAAAACTGTGCCCCCTGACCCGGGAAAACGTATGCTGTACTCATATCTTTATTAGCTAATTTAAGTTAAAATCTCTAAAAGAAGGCAAGATACAAATTTTAGTAAAAGGGTTGAAATTTGTTAGAAATTTGGTTATCAAAGAAATCTTTCTTTAATATCAGCAGTTGGCATTCTGCAGGTTTCTCTTTCACCAAACCATTTGTATCGGTTTTTTGCTATAATATTGTAGAACAAATTTCTAATAAATGGTGGGATAATGATGAAAGCATATAACAAAATCCAAGCTCCATTTAGTTTTTTGGCTATTCTTAATGCCGCTGTGCTTTTCTCATAAATTTTGCCATCCTCATAAAGCACTATACTATCCAATTTAGAAATTCGATCCTCATCCAAATAATCTGTGGCTATTTCGGATTGCAAAGGCGCTAATTTGAATAAGCCTTTCGGATCCCTGTCAATAACAAAATTGACCGCTCCATTGCAGAGATTACAAACACCATCAAAAAAAATAATATTTTTATGAGTCACAAC
>JBBSPJ010000351.1:0-4502 GCA_038258905.1 Cytophagales bacterium | reverse complement strand
TGAAAAATCAGAACCAATCATAGCCTGGGGCTCCATACCCATTATATCATCCATTTTGTCGTCATCTTTACAGCCAGTAAAGACTACTAGCAACCCTAGTGCCAGTATCGTATATGTGTTTTTTAACAATTTCATATGTATATATTTTGTTTTTTAGTTGTCACATGGAATCAGAAAGTCCGAAGCTTTCACGATATCGAAGGTAGTTATATTCCTACCAGAGGTAGGCAAGAAATCCTTCGGTTGGTGTTTTGCCCTAATCATGCTGATTTCATATTTTTTTATTTATAATATTATTTTATGTTATTATTGTTTTCTTTTTGATTCTGCCCATGAGGTAAAAGTTGCGCTTGTACCCAGGCTACTTTTAGGAAGCTCAATTACTACTGAAAGCACATTTGAACCTGCAAAAGTATCTGTTGCTTCCGCACCTTTAAATGAGGCAGGATAAGGCTGAACACCTTCGGTATCCGGATCTGAATCTCTATTCGGGTCATAAACACCTGTATTTACATCATCTCCTAAAGCTGCACCTACTCCGTTTACGATGCTAACAAATTGAAAGAAATCCATGAAGAAAGGATCTTCTCTTGGGCCGGCAAATACTTTTATGCCTCCGTTTGTTCCCACTACTGGTGAGTCTCCGTAAGCTGTTATAGCAGTCGAAACTCTTGTGCCAGCAGTTTCAACTTTCCCTGAAAGACCAGCTTGAGCTGGTGCAGTAGGACCAAATACCACTACATTTCCGTTTCTGAAAATAGCTTGAATCACTAAATCTTCCACGTTATCAGCATTATTATCAATGTTGATTTCGTACATCACCTCTTCGTCAAACGAAGCGTTGGCTGTTGCTGCAGGAGCTGTTAAGCCTTGAACATTCACCACAAACACATAATTGTCTGGGTTTTCTTTACTCTCAAAAGCATAGTAATCAGTAATATCTGCTGCCGAACTTCCTTCGGTTAACGAACCTACCGCAGGGGCATCAATATGATCTGCAGCTATCAAGAAGTAACCTACTCCTAAAGTTGCCAAAGCAGAACATGCAATAATTAACTTTTTCATAATTGTTTTTTAAATTTTAAAACTTGTTTGATCTACTTACGAGAAGAGATGACTAAGCGGATTTATTCGATGTAGAATAGTTTATAATCGATGAACAACTACTATCCAGGCAGGAGTACAAAGGTAGAATGGAAGCCTTACGTTTTTTCTAAAAGTTGAGAATTTGAAAAGGAGTCATAATGGCATCCATTTTCAGATCATATTGGTCAGCATAGAGGTCCCCATCCAGCAATGGGGATAGTGAAATTCCCAAGCAATAGGTGCCCGCTGAACATTGAGAGAGAAAGCGGTCATAGTATCCTTTACCATAACCAATTCGGTGGCCGGTTTTACTCCCTACCACCATAGGGACAATTACACAAGTAATTTCATCAAGGGAGAAAAGTGTGGCGTTTTGAGGTTCTGGGATCCCCCACTTATTAGGTTTTATACTTACGCTCTTATCTATACTAAAGTGCTGCATTTCCGGCAGTTTTAAGTCAGAAATACTGGTTATTATCTGAATTTGAGGCTGATATTCCCAGATGTATTGAATGAAAGGAAAAGTATTCGGTTCCTTATTTTTTAGGATGGGTAGAAAAATATGGATATTTTGGAAGTTATTTCTAAGAAGAAATAATTTTAATTGTTCGGTGAGCAAGAGATTTCTTCTTTCATACTCAGCTTCACTGAGCATTTTTCTCTTTTCCAGGTAAACTGTTCTAAGTGTGTTTTTATCCATCCCAGCGGAGAATGTGAAATTTTAACTCAAAAGGATTAAAGTTTTTCATTAATCTTTTGAGAAATTTAGGGTCGTTTTGATAAAAAGGCAAGAAGTTTTCTTTTCTTTCCTGCAATCCGTTACCAGGGAAAAGGTAATCTTTTATTTCATCAATCTGTCTCATTTTATCTCCTAGTCGTCTCTTTTCTGCAGCTAACATCTTCTTTTCAATTTTATCCACTGAATTCCGGATTTTTTGAGTCTCTGCTGCAGTCATTTCTGACAAACTAATGTCAATTTCTTCGGCATATTGCTTTATATCATCCATTAATTGAATAAGCTGTTGCCTTTCTTCATTAAGATGTAGCTTCTGACCACTAATTTTTTTGGTAATGCTTTTTTTAAGTTTTTCTCTTTCTTTAAAAATTTGAGCAGCTGATAATTTCAGTTTTTTAACTTTATGCTGAATCAGGTTAGGTATTACTAAACCGAAGTTTCTTGGTAATAGTATGGGGAAAGTCACCTTAAAATGCTCAAAAACAGGTTTTAACTGCATCCAGTAAGCTACTTCTGCCGGCCCACCAGTATAAGCCAGGTTGGGTAATATCATTTCTTCGTACAGAGGGCGTAAAATTACATTAGGGCTAAATCGTTCAGGATTCTCTTCTATCTCTAACAATATTTCCTTTTCTGTAAATTTGATGGGGGTATCTATTACCTCATAAAAGCCCTCATTTTTCACTATTCTGTTCCGAATGTCACCTTTCAAATAAAAGAAATTAATTTCTCTTGGATAGGTTTGAGATTTATAACCTAAATCATCCAATTTGGCAGATTGTTTTTCTACTAACTGATTAGAAGTATGGTTTAATAAGTCCTCCTTTATAACAGGTATAAACTCTTTTTTAAGGTCTTTATCATCACCATCAAGTATAATTAGGCCTTCTTTACCATACAATTCATGTACATACCACCTGGTAGCATCAGCTAAATTCTCAGATTTTGAATAAGCATTCTGGAACACTCCATTTTTGGCAGCTATTTTTTGTGCAATTAATTCTAAGCCCTTGGTGTTCATTTTACCAACTGCTCCGGTTTGCTGAGTTTCCCACTTAAACTTTTCTCCCTTTACCTGAACAGATCTAATTTCATCCAAATCATGATCTTCTGAGGCCATCCAATAGATGGGGACAAAATTATATTCCGGATAAGCTTCTTTTAACTTTTTACAGGCATTAATGACTGTAATTATTTTAAAGTGAAAATAAAGTGGGCCTGTAAATATATTTAATTGATGGCCTGTAGTAACTGTAAAGGTATTCTCTGATTGAAGGAGCTCTATCTGCTGAACTGTTTTATTGGATAAATCAGCAATATTTTCATACTGCTTTTTTAAAGATTGTACCAAAACAGCACGGTTGAGTAACTCCTCAGACTTTTCAACAATCTGTGCTTTAAAGTTATTGATGTTGGGAAACCTATGGTAGAAAGGCTTCAGGAGTTCTTTTTTTTGTATGAAATCAATAAAAATGGGAGCAAACTGCTCAGTTTCTGAAAAATCAATACACTCTACCTTCATAAATCCTTATACTATGGAACCGTACAAATCAAATTCTGTTGAATCAGTAATTTTAACCTGCACAAAATCTCCTATTCTTGCATATTGCTGCTTAGCATCAATTAAAACTTCATTATCCACTTCTGGGGAATCGTGTTCAGTTCTTCCCACAAAGTATCCACCTTCTTTTCTGTCAACAAGTACTTTATATGTTTGGCCAATTTTTGATTCATTCAATTCCTGTGAAATAGCGGTCTGCAATTCCATAACGGTATCGGTTCTTTCTTGTTTTACTTCTTCGGAAACATCATCTTCAAAACTAAAAGCATGAGTATTTTCTTCATGTGAATACGGAAATACTCCTAATCTATCGAAGCGGGTATTTCTTACAAAGTCCATCATTTCCTGAAAATCTTCTTCTGTTTCTCCCGGATGTCCTGCAATAAGGGTTGTTCTTAAAGCAATTCCCGGCACTTTCGCACGTATTCTTTCAATTAGTGCTTCCTGCTTTTCTCTTGTGGTTCCTCTACGCATCATTTTTAACATTTTGGTAGAGCCATGCTGTAAAGGCATATCTAAATAATTACAGATATTATCTCTTTCAGCCATTACATCTAATATATCTTCCGGAAAGCCGGTTGGGAAGGCATAATGTAACCTGATCCATTCTATACCTTCTACATCAGATAAATTTCTCAATAATTCTGCTAAATTTCTTTTTTTGTAGATATCCAAACCATAATAGGTAGAATCTTGTGCTATCAGCAAAAGTTCTTTTACACCATTTCGGGCCATGTTTTTGGCTTCTTTCACCAATTCCTCAATCGGTCGGGAAACGTGTTTGCCCCGCATTAAAGGAATGGCACAAAATGAGCATGGTCTGTCGCAACCCTCTGCAATTTTTACATAAGCAAAATGGTTGGAAGTAGTAAGAATACGCTCTCCAACTAACTCATGCTTATAGTCTGCTTTAAATTTTTTTAATAGAAGCGGTAATTCCATGGTGCCAAAATAGGCATCTACCTGTGGAATTTCTTTTTCTAAATCGTCTTTATAACGTTGCGAAAGACAGCCGGTAACATATAATTTATCAATTAAGCCATCTTCTTTGGCATCTACATAACGCAAAATGGTATCAATCGACTCTTGCTTGGCGTTATCAATAAACCCGCAGGTGTT
>JBBSPJ010000350.1:0-4507 GCA_038258905.1 Cytophagales bacterium | reverse complement strand
CTTAAATTAAAAGAAATTTCCTATATCCACGCAGAAGGTTACCCGGCTGCAGAGATGAAACACGGGCCAATAGCTCTGATAGATGAAGAAATGCCGGTAGTAGTTATTGCCACCCGCGACAGCTCTTACGATAAAATTGTTTCCAATATACAAGAGGTAAAAGCCAGAAAAGGAAAAGTGATTGCCATTGTTTCAGAAGGTGATGCTTTGATCCCGGGCATGGTTGACCATACTATTGAGGTGCCAGGCACGCATGATGCTTTAATGCCTATGGTAGCCACTATTCCATTGCAATTACTTTCCTACCACATAGCGGTAATGAGAAACTGCAATGTAGATCAGCCAAGAAATTTGGCTAAGAGTGTTACGGTGGAGTAAAAAATTAGAGATTTAAATAGATTAAGAAAGGAGCTGAGAGGCTCCTTTTTTTCTATATTGTAAAAAATGAATCAATAAGAGAGAACCGATTGAAATGTTTCGAGAGCAAAGAAGTAATCTCATCAATATTTAGGAAAGTGAAATTTAGGAAGAACATTAATCCTAACGGAGAGATAGCTTCTGGCATTATTCCTTTTAAATGGCTGACAGTCTCGCAATAGCGTTGACTTAGTAAAGCTTATTTTATCCCTCCAAAAGCACCAAAACATAAGTTCTTATGAAGAATCTCTACTTTGCTAAAACCCACTTGTTGCATTAATGCTAATTGATAGTTCATAGATCTGGGAGAATCTTCTTTTGCTATGTATGCCATTACTTTTTGGCTATAATCTTTCCCATTTATACCCTCTAAATAGTCGCCATATTTTTCCCAGATATACTCATTCACAATACCTGATTCCTGAACAATCAAGTCAGAAATCATGAGGCAACCACCGGGATTCAGAAGTTTGTATAGTTTTTCAAAGGTTTGTTCCCAATCTTGGTCCTCTCGCAAATGATGTAAAACTGCACCTGCCAGAATGATGTCAAAGTGATTTTCAGGTAGGTCAACTTCTCTTATATCAGCTTGTAAAATTTCCACTTTATTGTTGGTTTGTTGAGACACTCTTTCAAATGCTTTATTAAGCATAGGCTTACTCAAATCAACAAGGGTACAGTTTAGGCACCTTGCTAAGCATTTTTATAGTATAATTGCCGGCACCGCAACCAATATCCAAAAGATTTTCAGCCTGGGGAGTAATTCTTTTAGCTGCTTCAGTGATGAGTTCCAAAGATATTTTGGCATCAATAGTAGAAATTTGCCCTGTTTCAAGGTCAGAAAACCTCTCAACATCCTTATCAAATCGTTCTTTAATCTCTTTTACCGTAGATTTTTTCATGGTTTAAAGTTTGGGATTTTACGACTTTTTTCAACTTGCAAAAGTTAAAAAGTAATTAGCTATTTCAGTCACTTGTTAACCAATGTAGGAAAAGTTAGGGAATAAAGACATATTTGTAAGTGTGCCAACTCAATATTTAGTTACACTAACTCAATCATGAAGAAAATATACCTACACATCATTTTTTTTATTATATCATATAAGCGCACAGGAATTCATGAAAAAGATTATCTTAACAGAAGGTGAAATGAATAATATTGAGTTCCGTGATTTAAATCTTAGTACCCTGCTTCAAATACATGATGGGAATTCAGGTAAGCATCAAAAGGGAGAGATCTATTTGAGGATAAATAAGGATGCTGAGCTTATAGCAGATTTCTCTGTAGATCAAAATGACTCTACCAAAGATTATTATACTCAAATATATCAAAATTACTTTTTCACTTTTGGGAAGGAACATAAATCCCTGCTGATAGAAAAAGCAAAATTTGGGAAAGCATTCACTCTTTCCAGTGTTGGAGTGGGAATTATTGGCGATAAGGATGCTGCAGTAGAGGTAAGAATTACAGATTATATGATGGAATGGGGATATGATGCTCCTCCTAATGATAGCACTCGGCAATATTTTAGTAATGTGCAATATACTGTACAAGTTAAAGCAGGAGATTTGGTAGAAAGTTTTAGTTTTTATAGTGCTGAAATTAAGGATGATTTCACGTTTGATGATGAGAATTTTCGCATCCAAATTATGTCTGATCAATATAAAGATTCGTACTGCTTATTGGAGATGAAGGTAGTTCAAGCACCATAAATAGAAACAATCATATTAGCAATTTGAAATTTATTTCTAATTACGCTATGTGAGAAGAGATTTTTAAAATAAATAGTGCCAATTAAAAAAACCACAAAAATGTCAATTACAAAAGAAACGGAACTTATTGGGATGCAAAAAATTAGTGAAGTTGTGGGAACAACACTAAAACTAATGAGGGCATTTGCTCAGGTGGGTATGTCGACAAAAGAATTAGATGAATATGGAGGCAATATTTTAAAAAGCTACGGGGCTAAGTCGGCTCCTTATGAAACTTATGGATTCCCTGGTTATTCATGCATCAGCGTAAATGAAGAAGCAGCTCACGGAATACCCTCTGAGAAGAGAATCTTGAAAGAAGGAGACTTGGTAAATATTGATGTTTCCGCAGAACTCAATGGCTTTTGGTCAGACAATGGGGGCTCTTTTGTGTTGGGAAAAGATATTCATAATCACAAACCGCTGGTAGAAGCTTCAAAATACATTTTGCAGAAAGCAATTCAACATATTAAGGGAGGTGTTAAAATCGCTGAAATTGGTTATTTAATAGAATCCGAAGCTAAAAAATCAGGGTTTAAGGTGCTTAAAAATTTAGCAGGCCATGGTGTGGGCAGAAGTTTGCATGAAAAACCAGAAAACATTCTCAATTACAGAGTAAAAAGTAATCGAGAGAGATTTCAAAAAAATACGACCGTTGCTATTGAAACCTTTATCTCCACCACTTCCACTTTAGCAGTTGAGTTAAATGATGGCTGGACATTAGTCGGAAATAAAGGAGGCTTCATAACGCAGCATGAACAGACAATCCTTGTCACTGATACTGCTCCAATTATATTGACAGCCTCAAATGATATTTGGGATTCAATTCAATAAACAGTTTATCATCACTTTAGCAGCTTTAGTTTAATATTTATCAGTAGGGTCGCCTTTCAAAAAAAGCATTAAATTACTTAAATATCATTCAGAAAAGCCCAAGGTTTTTGATAAGTCAACAACAATAATTAAATTTAATGTAAGCTGCTGTAAAGAATTCAGCAAGAGCATGAACCTATTAAATTTTGTTTATGATGATATCAGATAAACATATAACGGAAATTGCAGAGTGGCTTGACTGCGGAATGGTATGCTACTTTCATAAACCCACTGCGAGCATTGAGTATTATCCTGATCCTTATGATGGATTTTTTGATGAAGAGCTATGGCAAGAGGTAATAGAGAAAGTTGAAAACGACTGTGGCAATTATGAAAAATTTGAAAAAATGGATTCTAATCAGGGGTTTCGGGTGATGGAAGACTTTGCTTATTCTTTAAAAGATGAAGAATTCAAAAATCAGCTTATATCACGGCTTTCTAATCGGAAACCTTTTCAGAATTTCAAGATTTTAGTCGAATCATCAAAGTATAGAGAAGACTGGTTTGCCTTTAAAAAAGAAGCTAATATTGACTGGGTAAGAGAACAAATAAAGTTTAGTTAGAAAAAGGAATTGATAACGAAATATTCCTTTGTTTAAGAAACCTATGTAGGACACAACACAGTTTTTATTTCAAAAAAATGATAAACAATAGTTTTTCGGTCAAATCTGTCGCTAAAGTTTAATCCATCAAGCATAATATGAGCCAACAAAATTATTTTTATCAACATAAAATTTTTAATTGAAAAAAAAGTTATCTTCTATACAGTTTACATTTTTATTGGTAAAAGATGATCCTTCGTTTTATTTTAATGGGATGTTTTCTCATTTTATTTTCGGCTTCAAATTATACTGATTCTACAAGAATTAGGGTTCAATTAGATCAATTATATAATAATGAGGTAACAGATTACTGTAAAAAGCTTTACGAAAGCCTGAATAACATAGAGAGTAAACCATCTTATATTGTTTTTAAGAATGCGGTGGCTGGCTACTTTAAGTTAAAAGCGACTGATCGTTTAGAAAATTACTTGTTGACGGTTATTGACTTCTCACTTCCATCTAATCAAGAACGAATGTGGGTAATTGATATGCTTGAGAATAAGATTATTCATCAAACGCTGGTGGCACATGGGCAAAACAGTGGTAATCTTTATGCCGATAAATTCTCTAATACACCTTCTTCCCATCAGAGTAGTTTAGGGTTTTACCTCACCGGTAACACCTACACCGGAAAGCATGGAAGTTCGTTGCGTTTGGAGGGTGTTGAACATGGTATTAACGATAAAGCGCTAGAAAGAGCCATTGTAATACACAGTGCGGACTATGTAAGCTACGATTTTATAAATAAACATGGGCGACTGGGTAGGAGTCATGGCTGCCCGGCAATTCCAAAAGAGAAACATGAAGAAATCATTAGCTTAATTGCAGATAAATCATGTCTATATATTTATCATGACACACCT
>JBBSPJ010000349.1:0-4515 GCA_038258905.1 Cytophagales bacterium | reverse complement strand
TTTAGCCTGCTTGCAATATAGAACAAAAGGTGGGCAGAAGGCTCCATTAATTATTAGAACGAGAGGCCATAGGCTGGAAGGAGTTTGGCATTCAGGATCACCAATGGGTATGATTTTGCACAGCATTAGAGGTATTCATGTGTTGGTTCCAAGAAATATGACGCAGGCTGCAGGCTTTTATAATACAATGTTGCAATCTGATGATCCCGCCCTTATTATTGAATGTTTGAATGGGTACAGGTTGAAAGAATCTATGCCTAAAAACATTGGGGAATTTACAGTTCCTCTTGGGCAACCAGAAGTAATCAGAGAAGGATCGGATATCAGTATTGTTACTTACGGCTCTATGTGTAGAGTAGTAGTGGATGCTGCAGAGCAGCTTCAGGAATTGGGTATTTCATGTGAGGTGATTGATGTGCAAAGTTTATTACCTTTCGATTTAGATCATCAAATAGTAGAATCTATAAAGAAAACTAATAGGGTAGTATTTGCTGATGAGGACGTGCCTGGAGGCGCCTCAGCCTATATGATGCAGAAGGTAATTGAAGAACAAGACGCCTTTAAATATTTGGATGCACAACCGGTAACTATTTCAGCAAAAGCACATAGGCCTGCTTACGGTTCAGATGGAGATTATTTTTCTAAACCTAATATAGAAACTATTATAGAAAAAATCTATGCTATAATGCATGAATCAAATCCGGCAAAGTATGACGAATTATATTAGTAAAGGTTTTTATTCAACATGTAATATTTTAATGGTTTTAAAAACGGGTTTAACTGGTATTTAGTGTCATGAAACGAGTTGAATTTTATAAAATGATGGTAGTCAATTTATTAGGTTGAAAGAATTGATTTTACTAGCTTCGGGAAATATCAAAGAAAAAATAATCAGATGAAACATTTCAAAAGTTATCTATTTTATAAAAAATGCCTTTAAAACGGTTTAAACACTATTAACAGTAATAATTCCTTAAATGGGCAATATAATTTTATTTATAATTATTCTAAATTGGTGAAATCATGATGTTACTAAACCCTTTTAAAGTGCTATTAAACAGAATTTTAACATAAAAATTGTGATTACAGGTAATATAGACCGAAAATAGTATCTAAAATGTATTTGAAATAAAAACTTCGGGTGGTAGATTTGTACCGTCATAAACAAGTGTCTTAAACATTAGTATTATTATATGCTAAATGAACAAATAAATATGTCCTTAAAAAAGTATATCACTCGCTTAACTTTCTTAGTCTTTATTATAGTGGGTAGTTTAACCTTGGGTACTACACATAATGCAAATGCTCAGGCGGCTGAATTGCCAACAGAAGAAGCTGCTATTGCTGAAGGTGCAAAGCTTTTTAAAAATAATTGTGCAGTTTGTCACCAGGTACAAAACAAATTGGTTGGGCCGGCATTGAAAAATGTTTACGAAAGAAGAGAAATACCATGGCTGGTAAACTTTATCCAAAATTCTCAAAAAGTAATTCAAGGAGGAGATGAGTATGCTGTTAATCTTTACAACGAGTATGGTAAAGCAGTTATGCCTAATTTTGATTATTTCTCAGAAGATGAGATTAAAAAAATTTTAGGTTACATAAAAAATGAAACTGACAATCCACCTGCGGCTGCAACTGCATCAGTTGATGGTGGAGATGTAGCAACACAGGCCGGAGGAGGAGGAGGAATTCCTTCCGAATATTTAACACTCATCATAGCTGGGTTTGTAGTTATTTTAGTACTTATTTTAATTGTATTAATTTTAATTGTTACTGTTCTTACTAAATTCATCAATCAGAAGGATAATATTGACGTAGCCGATAAGGAGTATGTTAATCAAAAATTTAAAATAGGAGAACTTGTTAAGTCTAACGGTTTCTTGTTTTTTGTAATTTTCTTATTTACTGCTATTGTTGCTAAAACTGTTATAGATGGACTTTATACAGTAGGAGTACAACAAGGGTATCAACCGACTCAACCTATTGCTTTCTCACATGAGATTCATGCCGGACAATACGAAATTGAATGTCAATATTGTCATACAGGAGTAATGATCAGTAAGAGTGCAAATATTCCTTCCGCTAATATTTGTATGAATTGTCATACAGCTATTAAAACTGACTCCAAAGAGATTGCTAAAATTTATAAGGCAATTGATTATGATAAAGAAACAGGGGAGTATGGAAATGATATTAAGCCTATTGAATGGGTAAGGGTACATAACCTGCCTGATCTGGCTTATTTCAATCACTCTCAGCACGTAAATGTGGCGGAAATTGAATGTCAGACTTGTCACGGTCCTATAGAGGAAATGGCAGTAGTACAACAGTGGAGTACTTTAACTATGGGATGGTGTATCAACTGTCACAGAGAAACAGAAGTTAATTCTAAAGGTAATGACTATTATAATGACCTGGTAAAAGCCCATGATGGTGGTGAACTAAAGGTAGTAGACATAGGTGGACTAGAATGTGCCAAATGTCATTATTAATTAATATTTAAAATCGATTTTTTTAATCATAGATATGAGTAATCATCAAAAAACATATTGGAAAGGAACAGAACAACTAACAAATGATCCTTCATTTGTTAAGAATGCTGAAAAAGAATTTCCTGAGTATCTACCAATTAATTCACAAAAAGAAACAGGTGATAGCGGTACATCAAGAAGGGATTTCTTAAAAATGATGGGCTTTGGTGTAGCAGCGGCTTCTTTGGCGGCTTGTGAAGCACCTGTCAGAAAGGCTATTCCTTACCTTAATAAACCTGTTGATGTTGATCCGGGTATCCCTAATTACTATGCTTCTACCTACTCAGTAGGTGGTGATTATGCTAGTATTGTTGTGAAAACAAGAGAGGGAAGACCTATTAAAATTGAGGGCAATAAGCAATCTAAAATTACTCAAGGTGGAGTAAGTGCGCAGGTTGAAGCTTCAGTTTTATCTTTATATGATCAGGAAAGATTAGTAGGGCCTTTAAAAGGGGGTGAAAATACTGAATGGTCTACTTTAGATAAAGAAGTAACTGAACAATTAAATGCTATAAGTGCTAGAGGTGGTCAAATTAGAATTATTTCTAATACTGTAAATAGCCCATCTACCCTTAAGTTGGTAAATGAGTTTGCAGAGAAATTTGGTAATACTGAACATATTATGTATGATTCAGTATCCTCGCAAGGTATATTAGCAGCTAATGATGCTATGTTTGGCGTTAAAGCTGTACCTTCTTATGATTTCAGTAAAGCCAAAACAATAGTAAGTTTCGGTGCCGATTTCTTAGGCACTTGGATATCTCCAATCGAATTTACTAAGCAATATAGTAAAACAAGAAAAGTATCAAGTGATAACAGACAAATGTCTCGTCACTATCAGTTTGAATCAAATTTATCATTAACAGGTGCAAATGCTGATTATCGTACTACAATAAAACCATCACAGGAAGGTTTAGCTGTAGCAGCATTATTTAATGAGGTTGCTAAATCAACCGGTAATGCTCCTATTAGTGCTAGTAAAGTACAAATACCTAATGTAGCTAAAGCGGCTAAAGATTTAGTTACATCAAGAGGCAAATCAATAGTGGTTTCAGGATCTAATGATGCTGATGTGCAAATGTTGGTAAATGCAATAAACAATATGCTAGCGAATTACGGTGCTACTATTTCGTTAAATAAAGCTACCAATTACCGAAAAGGTGATGAAAAGCAATTAAGTCAATTTATTACCGATGCTAATGCTGGTAATATTGCTGCTGTAGTTTTCTATAACGCTAATCCAGTTTACGATTTCGGAATGGGTGCTTCTTTGGAAAAAGCCATTGCTAAAGTTGGTTTAACTATTTCTACATCAGATAGAAAAGATGAAACTACCAGCTTAGTGAAATATGTTGCTCCGGATCACCATTTCCTTGAATCATGGAATGATTCAGAACCAAAAGCTGGAGAGTTAAGCTTAACTCAACCAACTATTTCTCCATTATTTAAAACAAGACAAGCACAAGATTCTTTCTTAGTATGGAGTGGTAATTCTACTTCTTATTTCGATTATTTAAGAAATAATTGGGAGTCTGATCATTTTAGTTCTCAAGAGCCGACTTTTGATATTTTCTGGGACAAAACTTTGTACAACGGTGTTTTCACAGCATCATCAGAAGCGCAGGAAATTTCAGCAAATGAGGTAGATTTCTCAACTGCTGTTAGCAGAATCAATAAAAATTATAAAGCGGGTAATGAAGGTGTAGAAATACAGCTTTACCAGAAAGTTTCTTTGGGTACTGGCTATCATGCTAATAATCCATGGTTACAAGAATTACCTGACCCTATTTCAAAAGCTACTTGGGATAATTATGCTACAATTTCCCAAAAAATGGCTAATGATTTAGACATTAAAATTTTTGAAGGTAAAACTTCATTAATCACATTAAATATTAATGGAACTTCAGTAGAAATTCCAGCTTTAGTACAACCAGGCCAGGCGGATAATACCATTGGTATTGCTTTAGGTTACGGTAGAAAAATG
>JBBSPJ010000348.1:0-4530 GCA_038258905.1 Cytophagales bacterium | reverse complement strand
TACTGCGCCTTATGAATGGTTCTCTGAATAAATTAGATGAATTTAATCGTCAATGGTTACCTGACTCCAATTCTGACCCTTTCTTATTCTATTTAATTGTGTGTGCGTAATTCCAAATTGCCTGGCTATCTGGCTATACCTGGTTTTTTCGTTTTTCAACATCTTTTTGATGACCCTTACATCCGCCTCAGTAAGTTTATAACCTGTGATACGCTTTTTAATAACCCTTGGGTTTTTATTGTTATGATCAGCTAATTCTCTTTCAGAAACCCATTTTAGGTTACTTATATGATTATTTGACTTGTCATAATCCAGGTGCGTTACATAATGCTGGGCATCATGATCTTTAGGAATAAAAGTTTCAGCTACCACTCTGTGGACATAGTAACTTTGTGTGATGCGTTTATCAAAGCGAACCATAATAGCCTGATAGCCATTAACATTTGAGCCTTTGATAATTTTTCCTGTTTCACGAGTAGAATAACTTTTCACTCTGCCATAGTTCGATACCTCGTACTTGGCATGTGGCAAGTCCACATTGAATTCTATCTCCTTCCATTTTTCCAGTTTTGGATCCATGCTTTCTATAGTTTAGTTTATGATTATAGTTAAAGGTAATCAAATATAATAAAAAAAATACCATGATTCTTAGATTATTCATAGTTATATTTTTTCTTCCATAAACTTTGTAGCCTTTTATTGAATTCAAGCTCTCTGGGGTTGTTTTGAGGCTCATAAATTTTTTGTTCATCTATCCCGTCAGGCATAAATTGTTGCGCTACAAAATTTCCCGGATAGTCGTGAGAATACTTATAACCCTTACCATATCCTGAGTCTTTCATTAATTTGGTAGGTGCGTTTCTAAGATGCAGAGGCACAGGCAGATCACCCGTATCCCTAACCAACTGATTAGCGGTTTTAATAGCTTTATAGGAAGCATTACTTTTAGGAGAACAAGCCAAATAAACTGCACATTGTGAAAGAATAATCTCGGATTCCGGATACCCTATCATCGTAACTGCCTGAAAAGTATTGGTAGCAATTACCAAGGCAGTAGGGTTGGCCAATCCAATATCTTCCGATGCAGAAATTAGTAATCTACGGGCAATAAATTTCACATCTTCCCCACCAGCTATCATACGAGAAAGCCAGTAAACAGCTGCATTGGGATCGCTACCACGGATAGATTTTATAAAGGCCGAGATGATATCATAATGCTGCTCCCCACCCTTATCATACATGGCTAATCTTTGCTGTGCAATATCCCAAACCTCCTCATTAGTTATGCTGATTTTATCTTTAGTATCGTGAGAATCTATCACCAACTCAAATAAATTTAATAATTTCCTGGCATCTCCTCCCGATAAATTCAGCAAAGCTTCATATTCCTTAATCTCTACAGATAATTTTTTTAGCTTTTCATCTTTCTCCATTGCTGTTTGAAGCAGTCCTTTAAGCTCCTCTATTTCCAGGGCTTTGAGGGTATAAACCTGGCACCTGGATAGCAAAGCAGAATTCACCTCAAAAGAGGGGTTCTCGGTGGTGGCGCCAATTAAGGTAATCACCCCTTTTTCCACTGCACCTAGTAATGCATCCTGCTGAGATTTATTAAAGCGATGTATTTCATCAATAAATAAAATTATTCTTCCCGTTCTGGAAGCTCTTTGAATTACTTCCCTAACATCTTTAACTCCGGCACTGATCGCACTCAAAGTTTGAAAGGGAGCCTTTACTGTGTTAGCAATAATATTAGCGATAGTAGTTTTCCCAACCCCCGGAGGTCCCCAGAAAATCATAGAAGGCACCTTGCCTTGGGCTATGCTTAAGCGCAAAACACCCTTCTCCCCTATCAAATGTTGCTGTCCTACTAATTCATTTAGCGCGGAAGGACGCATCCTTTCTGCCAATGGTTGATCTTCTCCAAACATAAATTAATTAAGCTAAAATTTTAAAATGCAATATGAAGATATTCTCTTACTTTTGCCACATGAAGAAAGCGTGGCAGCTGCATGGAATATTGGCCTTTGTAGCCTTAATCTATGGTGCAAATTATATTATTGCAAAGGGAGTAATGCCTCATTACATGACTCCAAATGCATTTATTTTACTACGAGCGTCTACTGCCACCCTACTTTTCTGGATTTTCCATTTCTTTACATCAAACGAAAAGGTTCAGCATAAAAAAGATTATTGGTTGTTTTTAAAGTGTGCTCTTTTTGGTGTTACAGCCAATCAATTGATATTCTTTAATGGCCTCAATTTAGGCAGTCCTGTAAATGCCAGTATCATTATGACGGCAAATCCGGTAATAGTGTTGCTCATTTCTTTCTGGCTATTGAATGAGAAAATCACTTCTAAGAAAATATTTGGCATTTTATTGGGCGCAACTGGTGTAATACTACTCATTTTAAACAAGGAAATTAGTATAGATAATGACTCTTTATTGGGGGATATTTTCATTTTTCTGAATGCTACTTTTTATGGTATTTACTTGGTAATGGTAAAACCTTTGATGCAACGATATGAGCCGATCACTGTGGTAAAATGGGTATTTCTATTCGGTACAATAATGATCATTCCCTTTGGAATAGTGCCATTATCTATCACAGACTTTACCCAGTTTCCATCACAGATCTGGTGGAGTATTGCTTATGTAGTATTCGGCACGACCTTTTTAGCTTACTTATTAAATGCAATTGCCCTTAAACATGTAAGCTCTACCCTGGTGGGCTATTATATCTATTTACAGCCCGTTTGTGCTACAGCCATAGCTCTTGCCTTAGGACTTGAAAGCTTTCAATGGAATAAAGCAATATTTGCATTAATGATATTTATTGGTGTATTTTTAGTTAGTCAAAAACCTAAAAAACTATGAAAAAATATACTACAGAATTAAAATGGGCAATCATTTTTATGATTATCACCTTTTTATGGCTGCTTTTTGAAAAATTAATGGGTTGGCACAATGAAAATGTTGCCGATCATGCCACCTTTACCAATTTCTATGCAATTCCAGCAACTTTGGTTTATGTTTTTGCCTTAAGAGATAAAAGAAACAGAGATTTATCAGGGAAAATGACCTGGAAACAAGGGTTTATTAGTGGCATAATCATCAGTATAATCATTGCAATTTCCACCCCTCTCACTACTTGGCTTACTCATGAATTTCTCACTCCGCACTATTTTGAAAATATAAGTGCCTTTGCTGTAGAATCCGGACAAATGACCTCCGAGGAAGCTAATGCCTATTTTAGTTTAAGCAATTATAATTTACAAGGTGTTATAGTTGCATTGCTATATGGAGCGGTTACTTCTGCTATAGTTTCAATATTCTTGAGGAAGAAGTAAAAAATACATCTAAAATCAGCACTTCATTTTAATTAATTAAAATGAAGTGCTGATTACTCTTATATCTTCTCTATCAACAATAACCTACTTTCTTGTTTAAAACTCACAGATTGATCTTTCACTGTTACTTCCTCTCCGGTATAAAAATTGCGAAGCTGAGTACCATCTTCAAAAACATCCTTTACCATAATAGGCTCTTGTGTATTTTCCATTACCACAATTACCTGATCTGAATAATCGCCCTCGGCATAATTTCTAACAAAGGCCAAAGGCTCTTCCTGAATTTTTTGGTGTTTACCTGCTCCTATTGCCGGATGATTCTTCCTAAACTGCCCCAATTTTTGCCAATGTGCATGAATCTCCTGAATACTATAACCCTCTCGCTCGGCATCTTCCTCCAATTCTTCCCAATTCATAAAAGACCGCAGCTTAGCATCACCCGAAGCCTCAGCGTTTAACAATCTTGCTGTTTCATCACCATAGTAAATTTGTGCTGCGCCGGGTGCCAACATAAGGTAATTAGCTGCTTCAAAAACCTTTTTTCTTTCCGCATCATAAGGCTGACCATCGTCATGGGAGGAAAGGTAGTTTAACACCGACTTTTCTTTTAATTCACCTGTATTTAAGATCTGGGCATAATGCGTATACACATCATTCAAAGGTTTTTGATCAAGCTCCCATTTCAAGGAAAAGTTAATCATACTTTTAAAGCCATTGGCGAAAAAATTAACAGCCGTGTCTCCATCATAAGTATAATTTAAACCATCATGAATGGAGTAATTATAAATTTCTCCAACCATATAAAAAGGTAAATCATCCAGTTTTTCAGCTTCATTTTCCTTCTTCCAATCTTCCAAAGCTTTTAAAGCTTCTTCATATAATTCTGACCAAATACCGGCTTCCGTATGTTTTACAGTATCTACTCTAAAACCGTCAATTCCATAAGCTTTAACATAGTCAATCAGCCATTTAATGATATAGTATTTAGGGGCTCTTGGATAGCCGGTTCTTTCAAAGAATTCATCTAACTCTTGTAATTCCTCCTCTAAGCGACCTTCATTTTCCCATTTTTCAAGTAAAAAAGGTGGCAATTCAACTTCTTCCTCGCTTTCAGTTAAAATATCAGGTAAATTTTCCACTAAGGTGCATTTCACTGTTGTTTCCCAGCTTTGGTAGGTGCAT
>JBBSPJ010000347.1:0-4588 GCA_038258905.1 Cytophagales bacterium | reverse complement strand
CATTGTACCATGTAGGCCGCTGAGGTAAACAGGCAAAATGCGATTATTTCGAACAATAACTCATGGCTGAATTTATATTTTTGATGAAGTATGAAAACTATTGCCATAATAGCTGATGGACCTAGTCTAAACACATACCATGCAATCAGGTTGGATTTTTCCAGTGCTATTTCAGGGATAATGCTTAACGGAAATAAAAAAATAACCAATAGCGCACCCCATCGAGCATAAATGGAACCAATACGCTTGTATTCTTCCTTCCATGCCTCCCCAATATTAACACCAAATTTATCTGTTAAATTGAAATCCACTTTTCTCTTTACTATTATTGAAATACGAGATTACGACACTTCTCCTAAAAATAAAAATTCTTTATCGAAAATGAGGGTAAACTTTTTCATTCATGAGTGATTGTACTTTCTTACGAAGGCGCCTTCTTTTAATACGATTCACTTGCTCGGTATAATCTTTCCTAATATCAATTTTATAAGAAGGGATTGAAACATTTACAGCTTCCTCTACCCAAACGGAATGAATAGTAAAAGCAAACTGTAATTGATCGTGATGCAATTTCACTACTGGCCCATCATGTAATTTATCTGCTTTAAAAATCCAAATTTCCGAAAAATAGGAACTTAGATTACTACTATTTTGATTTTCACCAATTACAGTACAAAGAATATAACCATTTAAAGAATCTGGAATGTCTATATTTTTAGTTTTAGAAGGAACAAATTGTAACGACCACATCATGGTGTCTTTCGGAAAAGAATAATAATCTGTGACTTTCATCTCATTAGTATCCACCGTTTGAAGGATAAAAGGAGCTCCTTTCTTAGTGAATTCCAACATCTGCGCAGCTGTATAAACTCTGTTTCTTTCAGGGTCTTCATACAACCTATACATAAAATCGGTGAGCATTTTATCAGATAAACCATAAGCCTGCCAAAAAATATGGTCGATCTTTCCCACATTTGAATCCGCAGAAAGCATACCCCTATAGGTGTACAAACCAACGCCCCAGGTATGTGGGCCAGGATCATCCTTATCTAAGTCGCCGGTTAAATGAAGAAATTTGGATTGACTCTCAAGAACATCACGATTTTCCACATCGATAATCACCTTTCCTATTTTGCCTATGTCCATCTCTCCTACAGCAATTAAGCCAATCTGCTCAGAATTAATAGGGGTACCGTCTAGTTTGCGTTTATCGTAGTACCTGATCCATTCTGCCGGGCATGCACAACAATTATGGGCTGTATGTATAGTAATTACACCATTTGGATTTTCGTAGTTGGCTGAAAAGTGAACCGTTTCAAGTGGTAAAATTACTTTATGGGCTTTAACATCTTCCGATGCATTTGATAAATCTTTTCTGGGGATAATATAAAGGGCAGAATAGTCGTTCTGTGCCCCATCCAAAAGGTCTCGCAAAAATGAATCTATTTTTCGGTTGTTGGGGAAAGGATTATTAAGCATTACATCCAAGGTGAATTTGAAGTTGGTGTCAGCCAGTAGAATATAGTCTTTAGTAAAACCTATTTGATGCATGTTATGCTGAATTTCAATTGCAGCACCATTTTCATTCACTATTTTTATAGCTGTAGGATTTTTTTCACCTTTCCATCGAACAAGATATACAGCATCTTCATTGGAAAATTTGCTTCCAATCAGCTTCCAGTAAATGCCTTTAAGCCAATCCCAAAGGTTCCATGTTTTTTTGATTTTACTTTCCGCCTCTTCATAAAAGAAGTCATTTACCTTTTCAATCGTTTCTCTGGTACTTTCAATTTGATCCCATTCGTCTATGCGGTCTTCAATCTTTCTTTCTAAATCCTCCTCGTCCTCAAAAAGCAGGTCAAATATTTCTGTGGCGCTTAATAATGCCTTAGTCGTTTTGGTGAAGTTTACACTAAAAACCTCTTCAGTTTCAGGATCATATACTGGATGGGCAGTTGTAAGCACCATAGGGAAAGGGTTGTTAAGAAAAGGGGGTGTCCCAGCTCTCCAAAACTTGTTATAGCCTATAGGTGTAATCAAATGCATAGAGGAAGGATCAAATTCAAAAGGTCTTCCAGCATCAAATGTGGCTAAAAGTCTGGCCTGCTTATCTCCTGGTTGTCTGAAAGGAGTTATAGCAGTGTTTAGCTGATTCCTTGTGCCTAATTTCATTGACATTCTGGCCAAGCCCCTGTTTTTGAATGCCAGATCAGCAAAATGATTGTCATTATTATTTAAATAAGGGCTGGTTGCTATATCTGCATAAAAACAAGGCGTTTGTAAAAGTTGGGTTTTTAAACTAATTCTTCCTGACTTGGTCAAATCAAAACGGAACATATAACCATCTCCATTAATCACTGGCGATCCATATTCCTGGTTATAGCTACCGTCAGGAAGTTTTTCCTCATAGGGCAAACCTCCGGAGTTTACAGTGCCTGCTCCAGAATTAATAAAAACAAACCCAGATAGATCATCTGGGACTTTTCCTTCTTTTACAATTAATTCAACATCAAGTGATTCCCGAGTGGAAGTTAATAAGTGAGGATGGCTCATTGAAAAGTATTTAATACAAATGAATTAGAATAATTCCTGCATAAATACAAATTTTTAATGATTATTCCATAATATTAATCTAATAATATCTTTTTTTTAAAAGATTTCATACCTTCTGAGCAATAAACTCCCTTGCATTCAGCACTTCTATTTCACTAAAGTAAAAATCATCCTTGTTTTCAGTCAAAATAAGATCACAGGCTACACGTAAAGCCGCATAATATTCGAAACCGTCTTCAAGGTCGTGAACTTTCTTATTTGCTAAAGCTTTCTCCACTCCATTTTGATCAGCATCGGCAATTTTAATATGTTGGCACAACAAGGCAATTTTTTCCTTTGCTTTAGCTTCATTTACTTTTTTAGAAGCAAAATAAAAAGCAATAGCTAAACAAATAGGTGATGTATAAAATTGAAATTTAGAGGAACCTGCTAGACTTAAGATTCTGGCAGTTTGATTAAAAAGTGGATATTCTTTATTGAGTACAGACACAATAATATTAGCATCTAAAAAGATTTTCATTTTTTAGATGCTAAGTATTCAGCCTTCATATCTTTTCTTTTACGTGCTTTGGTATGGTACTCTGCCTTACCTTCTGCCACCTGGTTTACCCAAGCAGCTACAGGTAATTCATCTAAGGATTTATATTCTCCTGTGGTAATTTGCCTCAAGAGGAACTCCGTAAGACGAGACAAGCTAATATTGTTAGCTTCTGCAAATTGCTTAGCATTTCCTATTACTTCCTGATTAAAAGATAAAGTGACCTTGGCATCCATGATTAATCTAAATTTTATTGCACCACTAAATTAAAATTTTTATACGTACAATACAAATATAACTATGGATATTTTATCAAAATCTTAAAATTCAGTCTTATAAGGTTCCTTTTGTTGTGGGCAAATCGTTTAATCGACCTTCGTCTCTGCTCACGGCCATTTTAATGGCACGCGCCCAAGCTTTAAAAATAGCTTCAATTTTATGGTGTTCATTATCTCCACTTACCTGAATATCTAAGTTACATTGAGCTGCATCAGAAAATGATTTAAAGAAATGGTAAAACATTTCTGTGGGCATATCCCCTACCATTTCTCTTTTAAATTCTGCTTTCCAATTAATCCAGGGTCTGCCACCAAAATCAATACCTACTTGTGCTAAGGCATCATCCATAGGAAGTAAAAAACCATATCTATAAATACCTTTTTTATTACTTAAAGCTTGCTTAAAAGCTTCACCCAAGGCCAATGCTGTATCCTCAATGGTATGGTGTTCGTCTACTTCAAGGTCGCCATCTACTTCAATTTGTAAATCCAGACCGCCATGTTTACCTAATTGATCCAGCATATGATCGAAAAATTTCAAGCCTGTGTTATTATCTGATTTACCGCTACCATCCAAATTTAAGGAGATACTTATTTTTGTTTCATTGGTATTACGAACTATTTTAGCAGTTCTGGCGGGTAATACTAAAAATCTGGCAATTTCTCTCCAATCTTTGGTACTGAAACTAGCTTCTTCAAGCTCCTCCCCAATAAAAATAGATTGAGCCCTTAAATTTTTTGCTAGCTTAACATCTGTTTTTCTATCTCCAATAACAAAGCTGTTGGCCATGTCATATTTATCAGACATATATTGAGTCAATAAACCAGTGTTTGGTTTTCTGGTAGGAAGGTTATCCTTTTCAAAACTTCTGTCGATCAGTATTTCATCAAAAACAATCCCTTCGCTCTCTAACTGCTTTAACATTTTATTATGAGCCGGCCAAAAAGTATCCTCAGGAAAAGAATCAGTGCCTAAACCATCTTGATTGGTCACCATCACTAGTTCGAAATCTGAATTTTGTACTATTTTCTGCAGGGCAGATAAACAAAAAGGCAGAAACTCTAATTTTTCCAGTGAATCAATTTGAAAATCTATAGGTGGTTCTATAATTAGGGTACCATCTCGATCTATAAATAAAACTTTTTTCTTCATTTTTAATTCTGTAAGCCACAAAATTAAAAAAAGGATGTGGCATCTTAATTAAAAAGTTAGTCTTTT
>JBBSPJ010000346.1:0-4597 GCA_038258905.1 Cytophagales bacterium | reverse complement strand
CCTTCTTTTTTGGCACGGATAGTAATGGCTGCACCGTGCTCATCGCTACCGCAAATAAAAACTACTTCCTTATTGCGCAAACGTAAATAGCGAACGAAAATATCCGCTGGCAAGTAGGCTCCGGCAATATGCCCAATATGTAAAGGCCCATTAGCGTAGGGTAATGCCGCTGTAATGGTATATCTGGTATCTTTTAAATTCATTATTAATGGTATTTATTGCAAATATAGGAAGATAAATGAGGGATGTAGAAGGAAATTAAAGTGATTATTAAAAGCTGGGGTAATTTGATTATAAATCATGCTGTTATTGATAAAAGTCCTTACCGTTAGATAATTTTTCCATAAGACTAATTTCGAATAAGCGCCCAAAACTTTCTGATTTTAAGAAGTCCTTTATATCTTAGGCAGATTTTTAGGCCGACAGCATTGAAAGCCTATCAAACTATCTACTATTTTACAGAATTATCAACTATGCAAACCAAATTATACGAAATTAACAAATTATTAGTCGCCAACCGAGGGGAAATTGCCATTAGAGTTTTACGTGCAGCCTCCGAACTTAAAATAAGAACAGTAGCCATTTATACTTTTGAAGATCGCTATTCTTTACACCGCTATAAAGCCGATGAAGCCTATCAAATTGGAAAAGATGATGATCCGCTTAAGCCTTATTTGGATATTGAAGAAATTATAAAGTTGGCGAAACACAAAGGTGTTGATGCTATCCATCCTGGTTATGGTTTTTTATCTGAAAATGTAAATTTAGCCAGAAGATGTAAGGAAGAGGGGATCATATTCGTGGGCCCTGAGCCCGAGGTAATGCAGGCTTTAGGAGATAAAGTGAGAGCCAAAAACATTGCTATTCAAGCAAAGGTGCCTATTATAGAAGATAGTAAGGCTGAACTGGTTGATACAGCAACTGCCGTTTCAGAAGCCAATAAAATTGGCTATCCGATTATGGTAAAAGCCGCAGCCGGTGGTGGAGGCCGTGGAATGCGGGTTGTTCATAACGAAAACGAATTAAAAAAAGCTTTTGTAGATTCTAAAAGTGAAGCAGGCAAGGCTTTTGGTGACGATACTATCTTTTTGGAGAAATACATAGATCAACCTAAGCATATTGAAGTGCAAATAATGGGGGATAATTATGGTAACATCGTTCACCTTTTCGAAAGGGATTGCTCAGTGCAACGCAGGTTTCAAAAAGTGGTAGAAGTGGCGCCTTCTGCTAACCTAAGCCAGGAGACTAAAGATAAATTATATGCTTATGCGCTTTCTATTACCCGCCATGTAAACTACAATAATGTAGGCACAGTGGAATTTCTGGTTGATAAGGAAGAAAACATCTTTTTCATAGAAGTGAACCCGAGGATTCAGGTAGAACACACTATAACAGAAGAAATTACAGGGATTGATATAGTTCGATCTCAGATTTTGATTGCGAAAGGACATGCATTAAATGATCCAAGAATTTATATTCAAGGTCAGGAAGATGTTACCTGCAATGGTTTTGCCATACAGTGTCGTATCACTACCGAAGATCCTGAAAATGGCTTTAAGCCGGATTATGGAACCATTATTGCTTACCGAAATGCCGGTGGATTTGGCATCAGAATAGATGAAGGAAGCTCCTATCCCGGAGTAAATATTTCACCTTTTTTCGACTCCATGCTGGTTAAAATATCGGCATCGGGAAGAACGTTAAAGGGAGCTGCTCAGCGGCTCAACAGAGCCTTAAGGGAATTTAGGATTAGAGGGGTGAAGACGAATATTGGGTTTCTGGAGAATGTAATAGCTCATCCCACTTTTTACAATGGCGAATGTACTGTAAAATTTATAGATGATAATCCAGATTTGTTTGAGATTTCAAAGAAATTCGATCGAGGCACTAAAACTTTGCGTTTCATTGCTGATGTAAGCGTTAATGGGCATCCTGATGTAAAAGTAAAGGACGATAGAAAGGTATTCAGAAACCCTAAAGTGCCTGATTTTGATAAGTACGGAGCCTATCCAAAAGGCACCAAAAATCTACTCACCGAATTGGGGCCTGAGAAGTTTTCTCAATGGCTAAAAAATGAGAAAGCAATCCATTACACGGATACCACATTCAGAGATGCACATCAATCATTATTAGCCACTCGTATGCGGAGTATTGATATGCTCAAGGTGGCTGAAGGTTTTGCGAAAAATAATCCGCAGGTATTTTCAATGGAAGTTTGGGGAGGTGCCACATTTGATGTGTGCATGCGCTTTTTACATGAAAACCCGTGGGAGCGACTAAGTAAATTGCGGAGAGCTGTTCCTAATATTTTATTGCAAATGCTGCTCAGGGGATCCAATGCCGTGGGTTATAAAGCCTATCCTGATAACCTCATTGAGCGATTTATAGAAAAATCAGCAGAAACAGGCATAGATGTATTCAGAATATTCGATTCACTCAATTGGTTGGAAGCCATGAAAGTGAGTATTAAAACAGTGAGGGAGAAGACTAACTCCATTGCAGAAGCATCTATTTGCTATACCGGAGATATTTTAGATCCTGAGCAGAAAAAATACACTTTAAAATATTATGTAGATTTTGCCAAACAGTTAGAGAATGAAGGCGCACATATTATCGCCATAAAGGATATGGCCGGTTTATTGAAGCCTTATGCAGCCAAAGAGTTGGTGGCAGCACTGAAATCAGAAATTAGTTTGCCTATTCATTTACATACGCATGATACATCATCCATACAATCGGCCACTTATTTGCAAGCCATTGAAGCAGGGGTAGATGTGGTAGATGTAGCTTTAGGCAGCATGTCAGGACTCACTTCTCAGCCAAATTTTAATTCGGTAGCCAGTGCTATGAAAGGTCACGAAAGAGAATTGAAAATGGATATCAACTCTCTTAATCAATATTCAACTTATTGGGAATATGTGAGAGAGCATTACTATCCATTTGAATCTGGCCTGAAAGCTGGTACAGCAGAGGTTTATGACCATGAAATTCCGGGTGGGCAGTATTCAAATTTAAGACCCCAGGCCAATGCATTGGGGTTAGGCCATAAATTTGAAGAAATTAAGAAGAATTATGCTTTGGTAAATAAAATGTTTGGCGATTTAGTTAAAGTAACCCCATCTTCTAAAGTGGTAGGTGATATGGCATTGTACATGACAGCCAATAATCTCACCCCTGATGACATTTTTCAAAAAGGGCACACCCTGTCTTTCCCTGATTCTGTTGTAAATCTATTTAAAGGAGATTTAGGTCAGCCCGTGGGTGGTTTCCCTGAGCAGTTAAGCAAGATCATTTTAAAGGGAGAAAAACCTTTCACTGACAGGCCGAATAAGCACCTGGAGCCGATTGATTTCAAAAAGGAAATGAAGGCTTTTCATGCAAAGTTTGATAAAAACAGAGATGAGTCGGACTTACTAGCTTATCTGCTCTACCCGAAGGTATATGAAGACTATTATAATCATCAGCAGTTGTATGGCGAGGTAGGCTATATCCCTACGCTAGCTTTTTTCTACGGTATGAAGAACGGTGAGGAGATTTTAGTAGAGATTGCAGAAGGAAAAACCATTATTATACGCTTATTGTATATTTCTGAGCCGAATGAAGAAGGGCTTAGGACCGTTTCTTTTGAGTTGAACGGACAAACCAGAAGAGTTAAAATTAAAGATAATGCGGCTAAGGTAGAGAAAATCACTAACCGAAAAGTAGACGGAGAAAATGAGATTGGAGCACCTTTGCAAGGTAAATTGGCAGAAATTAAGGTGAAAGTAGGGGATGAGGTAACAGAAAACACCGCCTTGTTTGTAATTGAGGCTATGAAAATGGAATCGTCTATCACTGCTCCTAAAGCCGGGAAAGTGAAAGAAATACATTTGAAGGCAGGAGATATGGTGAAGCAAGATGATTTGGTGGTGAGCATGGAGTAATAGTTGAAGTAAATGAAAATATACTAATAAATTTCGTTCATAATTCAAATTATAACTTACTTTTATGATTCATTCTTAAACTAAAAGTATATGATTAGTAAATATAATTTAATCGGTTTTGTAATTTTGTTATGTTTTTTAATAGCGTGTAAAAAAGATGATGAAGCCAGTCTAGGAGATCTCAATATAGTTGATCTACCATGCATGGTAACTGAGGTAATTTATAATGATGAGTATGGAGAAGATAAATATACGTTTGAAACAGAAGGTAATAATCTTACAAAAGTGGTAAATGTATATGAAGATTTTGAGTTCAACTTATCATTCACCTACTCTGGAAATAACTTAACCGGATTATCAACTGAAGCTTATGAGAGTGGTGTATTAGTTGAGGATGAGGGTGCAGATATTAGTGTTGAATCATCTAACGGCTTTGTAAATAAAATAGAAGCTAGACAAAGTTTTTTCGATGAAGATTTAGAAATATATGAAAATTCAATTTTTCAGATTAATTATGAATATTTAGATAATAAGTTAGTTAAAATTGAAGAATATGAAGGTTACAATGAATCACCTTCAGCCGATTTTGACAATATAGAATTGGATTTTGGTGTAGAATACATTTACATCTACGATACAAAAGGTAACTTGTCAAAAGTTGAGCAGTTTGAAAT
>JBBSPJ010000345.1:0-4642 GCA_038258905.1 Cytophagales bacterium | reverse complement strand
TGCTCTTCGGACGATGTTAATCTTACGGTAAGCATTTTTTTTATTGATTAATTTGTAATACAAATGTAATACAATAATTTTATAAAAAGAATCCATTGATCAGAAAACTTATAATGTCTTGTAATTTTCATTCTTAATCTTCAATAAGAATAAACCAATAAAAGTAAGTAGACCATTCACTACCAGTATTTCAAACCCAAATTTATATCCATTAAACCAGGCTTCAGAATTAATATTTATGATGTAGGAAAGTATAGGAGATAATATGCAGATCAAAGGTACCCATTTATCTTTTAGAGAATACTTTGTGATTAATCCGAAAGCAAATAAACCTAAAATGGGTCCGTAAGTATAACCTGCGGCCTTAAATACTGCAGTAATCACGCTATCATCATTAATGGCTTTAAATAATAGAATCACTAAAAAAAGTATGAAAGAGAAACCAATATGTACTTTTATTCTCACCTTTTTGGAAATGGGTTTATCATCCTGACCCAGACCTAGAAAATCAACACAGAAAGAGGTGGTAAGAGCAGTAAGTGCCGAATCTGCACTGGAATAAGCTGCAGCCACAATTCCTAACAGAAAAACTACTCCCGCGATGGGAGGAAAATGATTCAAAGCTAATAAGGGATATAATTCATCAGTTCTTTGAGGTATCGCTATCTGCATTTGTTCGGCATAAATATAAAGCAGGGCACCCATGCTTAAAAACAGAAAGTTGACGATCACCAATACAATGCAAAACCAGAACATGTTTTTCTGCGCATCTTTTAAGGTGCGGCATGTGAGGTTCTTTTGCATCATATCCTGGTCGAGCCCGGTCATGACGATAGCAATGAAAGCTCCGCTGATAAACTGCTTGAAGAAATTGTTACCACTTTGCCAATCCCAAACAAATATTTCTGAATAGCCGGAAGCAGAGACTTTTTCAGTCATGGAAGTCCATGTTAAATCCAGGCTATCTTTCATCAAATAGATACTTATGATAACTGCCGCTATCATGAACAAAGTTTGCAGAGTATCCGTCCAAACGATTGTTTTAATACCGCCTCTGAAAGTATATAGCCAGATAAGTGCAATAGTTACAGCCACAGTTACAGAAAACGGCCACTCGTAAGCATCAAATATAGCTAGTTGCAATACTGTTGCTACCAAAAACAAACGAAAGGCAGAACCCACAATACGTGACAAAAGAAAGAAAAAAGCACCTGTTTTGTAAGAGCTGTTACCAAAACGTTGCTGAAGATAGGTGTAAATACTGATTAAATTTAATCGGTAGTATAGCGGTAATAACACTGTTGCTATCACGAAATAACCAACTAAATAGCCTAGAACTACCTGAAAATAAGCAAAAGCTGTATTACCTACCTCACCAGGTACACTTATAAAAGTAACGCCCGAAAGAGAGGCTCCCACCATACCAAAAGCTACTAAATACCAAGGCGATTGACGGTTGGCAGTAAAAAACGTTAGGTTGTCTGAGCCTTTTGAGGTAAAGTAAGAAATTACCATCAACAATATAAAGTAGGAGGCAATTACCGTAATAACCAATATTGGATTCATAATGATTCTCTAATTTCAAAATTCGAAGTTGGTTAATTTTTTTTGTATTTTTGTGTTACTTATAAAACAATTGTTATAACAAAGCCTTTATAATTAGGTTAATACACTGATTTTAAATTGTTTATTATGTCTCAACATCAATTTCAAGAAGAATTACAGGAGAAAATAGTAGAAACCCTTGAGGGTGAAGAAATTAATGATTTAATTGTTTACAATGACGATGTAAATACCTTTGAGCATGTAATTAATACGCTTGTGAAAGTATGCAAGCATACTGCGGAACAAGCTGAACAATGCACTTTATTAGTTCATTATAAAGGAAAGTGTGCCGTTAAAAAAGGTCCATACTTAGAATTAATACCTTTCCGACAAGGGATGGTTGATGCCGGCATTAGCGCCGAGATTGAATAATATGGAATTTTCCTCGAAACTCATTGAGTCTGCAGTTGACAACTTCTCAAAATTACCCGGAATAGGTAAAAAAACTGCTTTAAGGCTAGTATTACATCTACTCAAACAAGAAAAAGATTTAACACAAGAATTGGCTAAAGCGCTGGTGGATATGCGCTTGAATATAAAATATTGCAAAGTTTGCCATAATATATCAGATGATGATGTTTGCAATATTTGCAATAACCCGGTGAGAGACCAATCCATTATTTGCTTAGTAGAGGATACGCGCGATGTACTAGCCATTGAAAACACCTCCCAATATAATGGACTATACCATGTTTTAGGAGGTATTATTTCCCCTATAGAGGGCATAGGTCCCGATGATTTAACCATCCAGGATTTGTTGAATAGAATTTCGCAACCCAATTCAGAAGTAAAAGAAATCATTTTAGGCCTTTCTCCTACTATGGAAGGCGATACTACTGCATTTTACATCACCAAAAAAGTAAAACCTTTAGGCATTAAAACCAGCACGATTGCACGAGGTATTCCTATAGGTGGTGAGTTGGAATATGCAGATGAAATCACCTTAGGCAGAAGTATCATTTCCCGAACAATTTATGAAATTGAAGATTAAAATTGCTTTGCAAAAGCCATTCTCAGACCTCCTCGTTGCCTCAGGGGGATGCCTATGGTACAAACAAACAGGAGAAAAAGTGTAAAAGCTCCAGAGGAGCGACCTTTTGGTAGTAACATGCATTCCGCCTATATAATTTTGGCGTCATTATTATCCTAGAGTAGCTGGAAAACAAAAATGATGACAAAATCTTTGTGTTGTTAGATTGCTAAGAACCAATTCTGTATTTAACTCTGATCGGTATGCGCCCATTCAATAAATTGAAAAGTCCAGCTATTAAAAAATTATATCTCTGGTAAAATGCCTGATGAAAACACCTAATTTTAATCAGGATGACCTTTCTAATCACACATTCTATTATTCAGACTTTTCATTAATTCTTGCAAAGAGATTTAGTTCATAACCTGAGTTAAAAAGCTCCTGAGGAGCGACCTTTTGGTAGTAAATTGCATTCCGCCAGCCTGATTTTGGCGACATTTTTGTCCTAGCGCAGCGGGAAAACAAAAATCACGACAAAATCATGGTAAAAACCTTTTAGAACACAGGAGTAATTGGTAGGATCGCCATATGTTTAGCACCATTGTTAGTTAGGAGCTTATTAGATCATTCATTTTTCTTCATCAACACCTTTATACAAGCTATTAACAAAGCTTCTGCGTAGGCATGGGGGTTCTACCGATTAGTCGGTACAGGCGAATCAATGCTCTGTTCCTACGTCACAGTTCATCAATTTCCGGCCTGCCAGCCTTTGGCTGGAATGACGAAGATTTTTTCTGTCTGATTTAAAGGTTGATTTTGTTTATTTCCATTGCATTTACCCTCTATACAACAGAGATCGATTTCCTAAAAATCCATTGTTTTTCAAAATAAAAAGAAACCTTTATGTAATTATTTTCTACACAAGAAAAAATTTTATCTTCCTATTATTCAGCTACTTACATATCATTCAGATACTATACCAAATAACAATTTAGCACTCAAAAACAAAAACTGGCACGCAAATTGGATTACAGCTTATAACATCAAATTTTAAATGTTATGAAGAAGCTCATATTATTTTCGCTAAGTGGATTGTTACTAATGGTTTTATTCAATAAGCCAAAAGCTACAGCTCAAGGTTTTCACATTGTGGCTTCTTTTGGAACAACTCATGCATGGAATGTTCCTGCAGCCATCGAATATGAAATATACGACTATTACCCGTATCATAATTGGGTACACGTAAATAGAGTAGTTAGAGGAAGAAGAATATTTTATAATATTCTTTTAGAAAGAGATGGTTTTTATACTGAATTACAATTTGGTAGATATTCAAGGTTACTAAGAACCCAATTCTATGCAGATTATCCTTTATATAACCATTTTTGCTCAGCCCATTGTGGTTACCATAATGCCTATTTTAATAGCCATAGAGTAGTAAATAATCACTATTACTATGGAGGTCATAATCATTTTGTGTACAGACCGCAGCCTAGACATTATACAACACCAGTAAGGCCGCAAAGTGTTCGCTATACTGATTATGGTAATAGAAACAGAAATAACAGAGTGGTAGCTAATGATACTAGAGTGGTAAGAAGTAATTCGAGCAGCAATAGATCGGAGTCGGCTAGAGTAACTAGTAACACAAGTGCAAGTAATACCAGAACTGTTGCACCTGCAAGATCGAATGCAAACTCGCGATCTTCTGGAACTGTAAGTAATAACAGGGCAGGTAACACAAGATCAAATGACGCGGTCCGTAGTAATTCTACAACCGTCACTAGACCTGCAAGTTCTACTACGAACAACACAAGAGTAACCCCGGTAGCTCAAAGCACACGTACTGTGAACAGCGCTCCGGCCAATACGAATAGTAGAAGTGTAAGTAGTAGAAGTACTTCTGAGAATAGTAGAAGCTCAAGTACCAGTGTTGCTACGAACAGAAAAGCTGCTGCTCCAGCTGTGAGCAATAGCTCAAGAGCCGCTACAACAACTAGCAGAACCAGCAGCAGCAATGGTAGAAGTTCGAGTAGAGGTAATTAAAAGTTTAAGGTGTCTAGTCCT
>JBBSPJ010000344.1:0-4653 GCA_038258905.1 Cytophagales bacterium | reverse complement strand
TCTTACTCTGTTATCAATGAGAATTTGATAGATAAGATGTTTTGATTGAATATAATGATGGCATTAAGCTGTAAATGGCAGGATTTCCTGCTGTAATGGCCGGTCTGACCTGCGGTACTGACCTAAAATACTGCGTAGGTCAGACGACAGTCAGACCGGACAAAGCTAAATCTATGGCTGTTTAGTTTAGCAACACTTTTCGCATAAAACATCAATTCTTCTGAATAGCAAGTCTATTACTCGATATTCAAAAAGAAAGATTTTACGAGAGCTCTTACTCTGTTATCAATGAGAATTTGATTGGTAAGATGTTTTGATTGAATATAATGATGGCATTAAGCTGTAAAAGGCAGGATTTTCTGCTGTATTCGCCGGTCTGACCTGCGGTACTGACCTGGGTTCTACTAAATTTAACAAACTACTTCCTAAAATACCTCACCGCAAAAAAACCTGCTATTGCAAAAAATAATACTAAAATGATAATAGCAGCGATTTCAAAGGCTCCTTGATTTTCTATCTCCTCCGCATCATCCCTTTGATATTTTTCATTGCCATCAGATTGAGCTGTATCTTCTTTTGATAATTCACTTTCACCCTTTTCTGCAATACGCTGGCTATTAACCCCTGATGAAGAAACCTCGGATGCCGTTTCAAATCTGATATAGGCTAAAATATCTAACTTTTGTTCATCAGTAATGAAGGTAAACTGGGGCATTACAAAATTATAATTAGACACTAGGTAGTTAGCGTAATTATCGTCCGTTTTTACTACCTCTACCGGGTTATTAATAAATGATAATAACCAAGGTAAAGGCCTTCGTTTAGAGATGCCTGATAAAGCAGGCCCAATTGTACTTTCACATAACTCATGACAGCTATTACAGTGCTTCCTAAAAAGTGTTTTACCATTTAGAGCAGAGGCTTCATCAACAGGTATACTTAATTCTGTAGTCATAGCATAATAATCTTTGCTACCCAGCTCTTTATCATAAGATCTGTTTCTGGCATTTTCTATTGCCTGAGAAAGCTCAGTAGTGTTTTCTATTACTGTATCTTTCCTGGCTTTATCAGATTCCTTTTTTAAATAACCAATAATATTTTTAATATCATTTTCATCCAAATCAGGAAAATTGGGCATTTCCATGCTATTATATGCCTGATATAAATGATTAGCATAAGGATCTCCTGAGGCAATCACCTCTCCGGAATTTTGTATAAATTTTACCAACCACGGGAAGGGTCTTTTATAAACCACATCTGTTAATGCAGGCCCTAATTGCTGATCACATAATTCATGACAATTGGCACAATTAGCTCGAAATAGTTTTTCTCCTTCTGCTAAAGAGGCATTTTGAAGATAATTTAATGGTTCCGCCTGTTGGCTGTTTTGAGCATTAATTTGAAGACACAGAAAAAATGATATCAACAAGAAAAAAAAACGCATAATTATAGATATTAGAATAAAAAAATAAGGAAAATGCCCTCTACAGATAATGTGATAACATTTAACTTTAATTAAAAAGTACACTTTAGTTTACTTACTTAAGCGGTATATTGTTGCATTCTTTTGTTGAAGGAAATAATTTTAGACTTCTTAATTTGCTCATCCATCTTAAAATGATAAAATCAACCACAAATCTTTTCTTATTTCTTAAACATATCAGTAGTTTAGTATTTCGCATGAGAAAAACTGTATTACATATTATTATACTTCACCTGGTTGTTTGTCAGTTTATGCCACAAACCTCTATGGCTACCCCATTTATTTATAAACAGGAAGTAATACAAGATGAAAATGATATTGAGAAAACTATAGAAGCCTGCAGAAATTACAGAGAGACAGATATTGATAAATTAAAGAGTAATGCCGAAAAATTAATAAACATGGGGGAAGGTGATTCCTTATCCAGCGCTTTTGCATGGGGACATTATTTTCTGGGTGATTACTATTATCTAACAGATGAATTTGAAAATACTGAAAATAATTTATTCCTTTCCTATCAAACATTTAGCGAGCTAGGCAATGATCAAGGAATAGCTGAATCGGCCTCCTCCTTAGCCAATATTTATTTTTATAAAGATCGCTACAGAACCGCTTTAACTTTTGCTGAAATCGCTTTAGAAAAGTATTACCAAATTGGGGATCTAATGCAACAATCCAATCAATTGGCACTTATTTGTGATATTTACACCTATATGGAAAGTTATAATCAGGCTATTCAATATTGTGTGCAATCTTTAAGAATAAAAGAAAATTTAGCTCTTGAAAAAGGCAAAGAAATCACCTTAAATACCATGGGCTTAATTTATCAGGAATTAGGTACTGAACAAAAAGCCAGAGACTACTTTTACTCAGCTTTAAAAGTAGCTACAAGAAATAATAATGCTTACAATATTGCTACAACACACTCTAATATTGGCAACTTCTTTTTAAGCATTAATAAAAACGATTCAGCAATCTATCATTTTCAAAATGCCTTAGCTATTGATTCTAAATCCGGAGATTCAACCGGTTTAGCTTATTCTTATTTTGATTTAGCCAAGGTATATAAGCAAAAAAGTAATATAGAGGAGACAGAGTTATATTTATTAAAAGCCAACCAATTAGCACTTCAGCAACAAATGCCTGAATTAACAGCCAGAATTTCTTTAGAGCTAGGAGACTTTTATATGGATTTATCACTACATGAAACAGCAATTATTCATTTAAAAAGTAGTTTAGCTATTGCTCAAAAAATTAGCTCATCTGCTATTCTAAACGAGGTTTACCAAAAACTGGCCAAATATTATGACTTAATAGAAGATAAAGACAATGCATTAGTATACATGAGGCTATATATGCTGGAAACCGAAAAAAAGTACCGTGAAGAAAATGTTAAAGCAATAGCTGAAATTGAGACGCTTTACAATATCGAAAAGAAGCAAAAGGAAATAGATTTATTAAAGAAGGAAAATGACATTAAGGAATTACAGGCAAATCAAAGACGCTTCATACTTTTTTCTTTGGGCATAGGCTCTTTGCTTTTAATAATTCTAATTATCATCCTGTACAGCAGAAATAGGCTTAAAAATAAAGCTAATAAAATACTTCAAGCTCAGAATAACGCCATAACAGAACAGAAAGCTGAAATTGAATCGCAAAAAGAAGAGCTGTCGCACAAAGGGGCTGTGCTTGAGCATAAAAACAAGCAAATTACGGATAGCATTACCTATGCAAAGCAAATACAAGAATCTTTATTGCCTTCAACCAAATTATTTAAACAAGAGCTTCCTAAGTCTTTTGTTTACTACAAACCGAAAGATATTGTAAGTGGGGATTTTTACTGGCATGCCAGGCTGGAAAATACAATTGCATTGGCAGTACTGGATTGTACAGGTCATGGTGTACCAGGTGCATTTATGACTGTTCTGGCCAATTCACTGCTGAATCAGATCATATTAGAAACGGGCATCTCATCTCCTGATTTGGTGGTTTCTCTTCTGGACCAGAAAATACAGCAAAATTTACATCAAAGGCATTTTGGAAGCATAAGTACCGATGGCTTAGATATAGGACTCATATTTATGAATTTGAAAGATAACACCCTGGAGTTTACAGGAGCTAAAATCCCTTTATATATCATCCGCAATAATCAACTGGAAATTATTAAACCTGATAGATATTCCGTGGGAAGCACGCAAGAAAACAATAAAGTTTTTAGCAAAAAAACTATTCAACTGAAGAAAGACAGCATGATTTACATGAGCACTGATGGTTTCCAGGATCAGTTTGGCGGGCCAAAAGATAAGAAATTTATGAAGAGAAATTTTTATGAATTCCTAAGTTCAATCGATCATTTATCTACTGAAGAGCAGGAGGAAAAACTTGAGCAGAAATTCCAGCAATGGAGAGGCGTGCAAGCCCAAACAGATGATGTGTTGGTAATGGGTATTAGGGTTTAAATATAGCCTTCGGCTGGTTAAACCGCAAAGGCTCAAAGACGCAAAGTTTTTTATTTGTTTATTATTAAATTGAACTTTCTTAGAAAATTCAATCTCTTTCTTTTTAAATGCGAAGTATTTCTTAGTGCCCCTGCTTGCTGCAGGCTCTTTGTGGTTAATTTCTAACTGCTTTAGCAGTTTCTTTTCTTTATAGATATGGTAAAATCTGGTGTTAGGCCATTACTAATTATATAATTCTTCCTCTAAATTATATAATACAATAAAATTCCTCATCTGTAAGCGAGTTTGAAATTTGGAAAAATCCCCCTTAGTCCCCCTTTGCAGTAAGGGGGAGAGACCAAGTTTCAATCAATATATCTTTAAACCCATTATAACGATACTATAAATGCGAAGCATTCCTTTGTGCCCCTGCTTGCTGCAGGCAGGTTTGGGTCTCTGTGGTTAAAACAGCTCCGGAGGAGCAAAATTATCGTACTATTATCTCAAACAGGCAGCTGGTTTATTTAACAGTAATTGAAGCAGATTCAACTGTGCTTCCTCACTTGAAGATTGTCTTTCTATAGGCAACCCCCTAGCCTCCTCCCGATGTCAAAAGTCGGGACAGGCTTTAGGAAAGTGGGAGAGATCTCGGGTCAATTTACATCTCTAATAAGTTGGTATTTATCTTCCGAAGAGCAGGAGGGAAAACTAGAGCAGAAATTCCAGCTATGG
>JBBSPJ010000343.1:0-4666 GCA_038258905.1 Cytophagales bacterium | reverse complement strand
TATAATAATGGCATCAGCTAAGGAAATTTAATCTTATTATATAGTAGTAGAAAACTAGAAAATGAGATAACCTGCCAAACCTACAACAGCCTTTTCCTATTGGCTTTTTTCTCGGCATGCTGTTTTTTGCTATCTAATCTTTTTTTGACCGCTGATTTAGAAGGCTTGGTAGCAATTCTTTTTTTCTTTTTACGAAAAGCTTTATCCAGCATTTCATAAAATTTCTTGATGGCAATCTCTTTATTCTGGAGCTGTGAGCGTTTTTCCTGCGCCTCTATGATTAATACCCCTTCTGTAGTTAACTTTGCACTTAGTTTTTTTTGTAAGAGCTCTTTTTCTTCTTCACTTAATAATTCTGAATGCAAAATATCAATCCTTAAACTGATTTTGGTATTCACTTTATTTACGTTTTGTCCGCCCGGTCCGCTGCTTTTCGAGGCAGTAAATTCCATTTCAGGATTAAAAACTTGTTGCTTTATTTTTTGTGAGATGTGCATGCATTAAAGCTTAATAAGTGTTTTAGTTTATTAAAAAAATATTTTAGAATAAACGAGAATTAAGGCTCAAGGTAAGCAGTTTACTCAATCTTTAAAAACTCTTTTCAATACTCCTCTAACAATCAGTGCAGCAATTAAAATAGTTCCACCTGCAATAATAAATTCCATAAGTTATTAATTTTGTATAGTTACTATTAGTGCAGGTGGATTGTTTATATTATGGTATATTGAGTAGGTAGATTATGCCTTTTATGTTTATTGAAATTTTCTACTAAATCCGGATGCCATATCTTACATCTTGCGAATAAAAAGGAAACAAGCTTTCCCACTTACCGTTTTTTAGTAAATTCGCATACAATTAAAATTTACAAACCAATTCATAAACTATGGCACCTAATAATCATAAAATTTCATATACCAAAACAGACGAAGCACCTGCATTAGCCACCTATTCTTTTTTACCTATTGTTAAGGCATTTACAGACTCTGCCGGAGTAGTGGTAGAAACCCGCGATATTTCTTTAGCGGGCAGAATTATTGCTGTTTTTTCAGATGTTTTAAAACCTGAACAACAAATAAAAGATGATTTAGATGAATTAGGTGAAATTGCTAAAACACCTGAAGCCAACATCGTAAAACTACCTAATATCAGCGCCTCTATACCACAGTTAAAGGAAGCTATTGCTGAATTACAAAAGCTGGGCTATGATCTACCGAATTATCCCGATGAACCGGGCACAGAAGAGGAGAAGGAGATAAGAGCCAAATACGATTCTGTGAAAGGAAGTGCGGTGAATCCTGTATTAAGAGAAGGTAATTCTGATAGAAGGGCACCGAAAGCCGTAAAAGATTATGCCAAAAAGCATCCACATTCTATGGGTAAATGGTCTAAAGATTCAAAAACCCATGTAGCCAGCATGAGTGAAGGCGATTTTTATGGTAGTGAAAAGTCGACCACCATTGAAAAAGCCACAGAGGTTAAAATTGAATGGAAAGGCACTGATGGAAGCACTAAAGTTTTAAAGTCTGGTTTAAAATTGCAAGCAGGTGAAATTATTGACGCTGCGGTTTTAAGCAGAAGGGCGCTCAAAGAATTTTTAGCGACTCAAAAAGAAGAAGCTAAGAAATTAGGGGTGTTATTTTCTATCCACCTCAAAGCTACTATGATGAAGGTTTCCGACCCCATCATTTTCGGTCATGCTGTAACGGTATTTTTTGCTCCTGTATTTGAAAAACACGGAAAAACATTAGCGGAAATAGGAGTGGATCCAGGTAATGGTTTCGCAGTTTTAGTAAATCAATTAAAAGAATTACCGGAGGATAAAAGAAAGGCAATAGAAAAAGACATTGAAGCCTGCTATGCGGAAGGCCCTGATTTAGCCATGGTGAATTCTGACAAAGGCATCACTAATTTACATGTGCCGAGTGACGTGATCATTGATGCCTCTATGCCTGCCATGATCAGAACCTCAGGTAAAATGTGGAATAAGAATAATGAACTGCAGGATGCTATTACTATTATTCCTGACAGATCTTATGCCGGAGTGTATCAGCAAACCATCGATTTCTGTAAAGAAAATGGTGCTTTCGATCCCTCTACGATGGGTTCTGTAGCTAACGTGGGTTTAATGGCTCAGAAAGCAGAGGAGTATGGCTCACACGATAAAACCTTTGAAATCCCTGCTGCTGGTGAGGTGAAAGTGATTGATACTGAAGATAAAGAAATATTTAACCACAAAGTAGAAGAAGGTGATATCTGGAGAATGTGCCAGGTGAAAGATGCTCCCGTGAAAGATTGGGTTAAGCTAGCAGTAAATAGAGCGAAGGACACGAAAGTACCTACTATATTTTGGCTTGACAAGGAAAGAGCGCACGATGCAGAGTTAATCAAGAAAGTTAATGTGTACCTGAAAGAGAATGAGACTTCTGGTTTGGACATTCAAATTATGGCTCCAAAAGAAGCTACATTATTCTCTTGTAAGCAAATAAAAGCAGGGAAGGATACTATTTCAGTTACCGGTAATGTGTTAAGAGATTATTTAACAGATTTATTCCCGATTTTAGAAGTGGGAACCAGTGCGAAAATGCTTTCTATTGTGCCATTAATGAATGGTGGAGGCTTATTTGAAACCGGTGCCGGTGGATCTGCGCCTAAACATGTTGAGCAATTTGTAGAGGAAGGTCACCTGCGTTGGGATTCGCTTGGTGAGTTTTTAGCTTTGGCGGTATCTCTGGATCATTTGGGTAAAACATTTGACAATAAAAGAGCCATTATTCTGGGTGAAGCCTTAGATATAGCCACCGGAAAATTCCTGGAGAATGATAAATCTCCTTCACGGAAAGTGAATGAAATGGATGTAAGAGGAAGTCATTTTTATTTGGCGATGTACTGGGCGGAAGCTTTGGCTGCACAATCCAAAGATGCTGATCTTCAAAAAATATTTAAAAGAGCAGTGGACAGTCTTTCACTGAAAGAAGGCGTTATCAATGAAGAATTAATTGCTGCACAAGGCAAAAAATTAGACATAGGTGGGTATTATAAGCCAAGCGAAGATTTACTGAATAAGCACATGCGCCCAAGTAAAACTTTAAATGATATTTTAGCCTCTATTGTATCCTAAAAGAAGGTATTTGTCTTAATGATGGATAGTATAAGGAGTTAATTTTAATAATTCCAATGAAAAATAAAATCTCACTAAGAAAGTGAGATTTTTTTTGTTCAAAAATGAAACCTGATCGTTAAACAATTCATAATAGATAAGTATGAAAGCGATTTTACCATTTTTCCCTCTTAATTTAGTGGCCTTCCCTGGTCAAAAGCTTAACCTGCATGTTTTTGAGCCTAGGTACAAAGAACTTATAAAAGATTGCGTAGCCAATGAGAGCAATTTTGCTATTCCATCTTATGTAAAAAATAAAATTGATTTTGGTACTGAAATGAAAATTGCCAATATCGCTAAGGAGTATGAGGATGGGCGATTCGATATAGAAACAGAAGCAATTGGTGCTTTACAAGTGCTCAATATGGAAAATCCTTATCGCGATAAATTATATGCAGCAGGGGAGGTGGAGATAATTTCTAATGTGGATAATGGTGATATAATATTAAAAGAAGCATTATTTGAATCATTAACAGAGCTGTACACATTGGTAGAAATTCAGAAAGTGCCTCTTACAAAGGATTTTAGGGTTTTTGATATTGCACATCAGATTGGCTTATCTAAAGAGGCTGAGTATGATTTACTACAGATGAGGGAAGAAAGACAGCGGCAAAGATTTTTGTTAGACCATTTAAAGGTAATTTTACCTCAATTAAGAGATATACAAAAGAATAAGGAATTAGTGCAGATGAATGGCCATTTTAGGCATTATGATCCATTGGAATTCTAATCTATTTTCTATCTGTGGCATTCAAATAAGAAAAATGCAGGATGAAAAGCGTGTCTTTGACTTAAGCGTGGTAGGCCTCTTATGGTAAATAGCCTGGATCAGAACTTTACCTTAAAAAAAATCCCTAGAGCTCTTTTGAACTCTAAGGATGTGAATGTATATTAAGAAGGTAGCTTTATCTGTCAGTTGCTTCGGTAGTATTAGGGTCTACACCATGTAGTTTACCTAATTCAATATCGATATACCATAGGCCCATTCCTTCTTCTCCAATAATATCAAAAATCTCCAATGCCCTTCTTGAGATGGTTTCTTCCTCCCTTTGTTCTGTTACAAACCATTGTAGAAAATTGAAAGTAGTAAAATCTTTGGTGCTAAAACAATGGTCTACTAATTCGTGAATTGATTTGGTTACCTTGATTTCGTGATCTAAAATCAACTCAAAAACTTCTCTTAAGCTATTAAAATCATGTCTGATTTCATTAATAGCTGGCTGTAAAGCATGTCCGCCCGCTTCATTAATGTAACTAAATAACTTTAACATATGGCCTCTTTCCTCATTGGAGTGCTCGTATAAAAACTTAGCTGAATTAATATACCCCTTAGTTTCGCACCAGGAAGCCATAGATAAATAATATGCGGAAGATTTACCTTCCATTACAATTTGTTTATTGAGTAATTTTTCGGTTGGTTCCGATAATGATCTTTTTGGTGTGATTAAGTCCTTCATAAGTATTCTATTTATATCATCAAATATACAGAAATATTGTCTTTAAGGTTGC
>JBBSPJ010000342.1:0-4683 GCA_038258905.1 Cytophagales bacterium | reverse complement strand
GGTGACGACCTTTTGGTAGCGCAGGGTGCCAACCCTGGGCAAAAAAAGCACCAGCCTCCCTGATTTTGGCGACATTTTTGCTCCGAAGCAAAGCAAAATGATGACAAAATCTCGTGATGCAGACTTTTCAAGGTAATGTCTTGTGAGCCACAGGCCATGGGAAGCGGTGGTGGGAATTGTAGGATTAAATTGCATGTTAAGCCCTGCCTGCAGCAGGCAGGCTCACCCCAAGCATCTCCAAAGGAGAGGGAGTTCGACCTCGGTAATAATACAGTTATTATTGTATTTTCAAACGCTTTTACAAAATGGTTCCAAGTCCCGTAGGTGCGATCCCCGATATTGATCGGGATGTAGCCCAGGGTGTTAGCTCTGGGATAAAAGCCGTCAGGTATGATCGATTTTGGTGGGCTGAATGCTTTATTGAAGGAGATCCTACCGATGTGTCGGAACAGGCACATATTTTCCTCCTACGTCAGAAAATTCTGGGATGACGAGCTTTTTTGTGTGTTTGCATTTTCTAAAATCACAGTGAGTCATTCATCACAAGATTATTCCAAGCCCCATTCGGGGTGAAATCATAGTAGCCTAGGGTGATAGCCCTAGGATAAAAAGCACAATGCTAGATCGATTTTGGCGGCATTTTTGCTCCGAAGGAAAGCAAAAATGATGACAAAATATTTCTGCTATGTACCTAAGGCGTCAGACGGTTATCTACCAGCCTGCAAAACCGCCAGACGAATGCATTCCAGTGATATCCTGTGAGCTACAGTGCATGGGAATCGGAGTAGGAAACACATGTATTTGTACCATAAAACAAATAAGATAGGAAAGCCAAATCTTCAAACCCAATAAAATTTTATTCCCTCAACAAAAAACAATCCTACTTACAAGGCTAAACACAATTTTGGTTGTATTTTTGTTTCAATTAAAATTAAAACAATACAAAATTGCAAGCTGTCTTATCGCCCTAATTTTATCGGGGAGGAAAGTCCGGGCAACGCAGAGCACCGTACCCTGAGAAACCAGGGGACTTGACAACGTGAGGCGTCAGGTACAGACAGGGCCACAGAAAATAAGTAGCCCAGACAATTAGCTTGCTAATTCGTCAGGGTCATAGTGAAAAGGTGAGGTAAGAGCTCACCGTCATTGATAGTAATATCAATGTGCATGGTAAACCTTTCGGGTTGTAAGGCCACATATATTTTTGCTTTCGGCCTGCTGCAAGGTAGACTGGGATAAGGGCTGCTCGTCCGAAATCCCGCTTTTAGCGGGAAGCGAAAAGGGGTAGGCTGCACTAGATAAATGATAGGAACCTTTCCGCTTTAAACCGGAAAGGCACAGGACCCGGCTTATAGGCTTGCAATTTTTTTGTTTTTATAAAATAACATAGAATATGGCTAGAATATTATTGATTGATGATGAGGCAAGCATCCGACAGACCCTCAAAGAAATATTAGAGTACGAAAAATACGAAATTGAAGAAGCATCTAACGGTGCTGAAGGCTTAAAAAAGATTGAAAGTCAGCATTTTGATTTGGTGTTATGCGATGTGAAAATGCCAAAAATGGATGGTTTAGAACTACTCAACGCAGTATATGAAAAAGCCTTCGACATTCCCTTCATCATGATTTCTGCCCATGGCACTATTGACACAGCCGTGGAAGCAACCAAAAAAGGTGCTTTTGACTTTATATCTAAGCCGCCTGACCTGAATAGATTATTAGTTTCTGTTAGAAATGCTTTAGATAAATCCACATTGGTCGCTGAAACTAAAACACTACGTAAAAAAGTATCTAAGAAATACGAAATGATAGGCTCTTCCGGGGCCCTCACTGAAGTAAGAGATACCATAGCTAAAGTAGCTCCTACTGATGCAAGAGTGCTTATAATGGGTGAAAATGGTACAGGAAAAGAGCTAGTGGCTCGACAAATACACGAGCAAAGCGATAGAAATAAGGCACCATTAGTGGAAGTAAATTGTGCAGCCATTCCTTCAGAATTAATAGAAAGTGAGCTTTTTGGTCACGAAAAGGGCTCATTTACCTCTGCAGTAAAGCAAAGGATTGGAAAATTTGAGCAAGCTACCGGAGGTACATTATTTTTAGATGAAATTGGTGATATGCCATTGGCTGCCCAAGCTAAAGTTTTAAGGGCTTTGCAGGAGAATAAAATAACGCGTGTAGGTGGCGAAAAAGACATTAAAGTAGATGTACGTATTATTGCTGCGACCAATAAAAATTTAAAAGCAGCCATTGAAAATAATGAGTTTCGGGAAGATTTATACCACAGAATAAGTGTGATTAAAATCCAGGTGCCGCCTTTAAAAGAAAGAAAAGAAGATATTCCTGAATTGGTAGAGAAATTTTTATCAGATATAGCTGACGAGCATGGTGCCAAAATGAAAGATATAGATAAAAATGCACTAGAACAATTAAAAAATTATACCTGGAGTGGTAATATCAGAGAATTGAGAAATGTGGTAGAAAGATTAGTCATCTTAAGTGATGAGAAAATCACCGCTGAAGATGTTAAAAAGTACACTGAATAGTATTCGGTGTGCTTAAATAGTTTGGCTTGTAGGTACTGCTTCAGAATCATTTAAATCCGCAGAAGCGTAGGTAGGACATGTTTTTTGGGCACATGCTCCTAAAAATAATCCTGCTAAAACAACTAATAATAATTTCTTCATCACTGTTCTGTTTATAAATATTACGTTCAAATATAAGTCCTAAATCTTTAAATTGAAAATCATACATATATTAAATTCAATTATTTAAAGAAATTTTACTCTCTTTCAACCATTATTTCCTTTAATTGGTCTAAACCCTATACCAAGTTATACACTGTTTTTAGATTAAATGGCTCATAAAATTCATATAACATTCCTTGGAGAGCATCTTTCTAATCATTAAGGATAATATTTTATTATAAAAGTGCTTTTCAGCCTTGTTATACCACATGGGAAGTCATATAAAGTCTCCGTCATTCCAGAAATTTGTTAACTGTGACGAAGGAACAGGAATAAATTATCCGGAACCCCCGCGCCTCCGCAGTCACTTTGCTTTTAGATCATAAACATCAAGCTAAAAATAGATATTAAAGGTGTTTGACTTTCACATTCAACGCACTATAACTTCTTATACGAATAATTAACTTTTTAAAACGTTTTTAGCTAACATGGATGCCAAACATCCAGGGGATCCCAAATAAATTTTTCCGTTGCACTGCAAAATTTTTTGGGATGACGAACTCTGTTGGTGAGTGTTTTATTTTATTATGAATGTTGTGTAAAAATGGCTAAGTTCATTTTTAAAACAAATAAAGCACGAACCAGACATTTCCCATCTGATTCATGCTTTGAACAACCTACTATTTATCCATAGAAATAACAATTTTACCGGTGGTATGTCCGCTCTTAATTTGCTCAAAAGCCTCATTGATTTGCTCTAAACTATAGGTTTTCTGAATAGGGACTTTCAAGGTTTCCACTTCTACCATTTCCCTGATATGATCCAACTCTCTTGAGTTTGGTTGCACAAAAACGAACTGAAAGTTTACTTCTTTGGGTAATCCTTCTCCTTGGCTGGCAATAGAAATTAACCTACCTCCTTTTTGTAAGCATTCAGCACCTATAGCAGTGGCATCACCTCCTACTGCATCAAAAACTAGTGGCACTCCAACTTTCTCAATCTCTTTTACTTTTGCCGGCACATCCTCATTTTTATAATCAATGCAATAATCGGCTCCTAAGTCTTTAAGATATTGATGATTTTTTTCACTGGCCACAGCAATAACCTTAGCCCCTTTGTATTTTGCTAATTGTACGGCAAAAGTACCAACGCCTCCTGAAGCTCCCAAAATCAGTACAGTTTCATTGCCTGCCAATTTACCAAAGTCGAATAAAGACTGATAGGCGGTTAAGCCTGCTAAAGGAATAGCGGCTGCCTCATCAAAACTAATATTTACAGGCTTTTTAGAGAGGTAACTTTCAGGGATGGAAACATATTCAGCAAATGTGCCTTCCTTTAAAACAGGTCTTCTGGCGTAAGCGTAAACCTCCTCTCCTTTTCGGTATCTTGCGGCTCCATGTCCGCATTCCTCCACTACTCCTGCCATATCCCAACCTAAAATAATGGGGAAATCATGTGGCATTTTATCTTTCATATAGCCTAAGGATAATTTTTGGTCGACCGGATTTACTCCGCTAGCCTTTATCTTTACCAAAACTTTACCTTCCGCTACTTCAGGTTTCTTTACTGATTTTATAATTAAGTCTTTTTCAAAAGCTTCTAAAATGGCTGCTTTCATCATCGTGTTTTTCATTTTTAGTTCTTTAACCTCAACGGTAAGCCATGCTAACTGTTTTTACGAATCCATATTTACATATCTTGAAAATTTAAATGAAATGCGTAAAAGCCTACAGTTGAGAGGTTTTAGAATAGATTTCAGGGCTACGCCCCTCTCTTCCTAAAATTAAATTATTTGCTACGAAGAGGACAGGGCTACACCCCTTACATTGAAAAGCAAGTGCAAAAAAGCAATTTACGGACCGGACTCTGTAACCTGGATTTGCAACAAAATACTGGACAAATAATTAAGCTCATAATTATTAATTAAATAACCCTGCCGGGGGCTCCTCAAATTCTAAATGTGATTTTTTTTATGAAAAATCACATTTAGAAT
>JBBSPJ010000341.1:0-4767 GCA_038258905.1 Cytophagales bacterium | reverse complement strand
GCAAACAAGAACCCTCCATTGGTTACAAAATCCCGAATTTGTTTAACTACGGCTAATTTTAATTGAGAAACCTTCTTAAAGCCATATTTTAAGGCTAATGCCTGATATTCATTCTGCTGTTCAATATACCAGGGTTGGTTACTGTATGTTCTATGAAATTTACCAAACTGGCCTGTAAAATCCTCGTGGTGCAAATGTAGCCAATCATAATCTGAGAGCTGATCAGTCATTACCTCATCATCAAAAACCACATCATATGGGATTTCAGCGTAAGTAAGCACCAAAGTCACTGCATCATCCCAAGGCTGCTTTGATTTAGGCGAGTATACAGCAATTTTTGGCACTTTATCTAGCCGCATTGCATCTTTATTGGAAGAAGGGCTTGCAATTTCATCTAAAAGTCGATTAGTCTCCGCATTTGAAATTATTTCATAGCTCACACCTCTTATTATCAACTCATTAATAATACTTTGCTGACTGGCAACTAAAAAGCTACCACCTCTATAATTTAAAAGCCAATCTAAAGAAATATCCCTTTCCAAAATCCAATAAGAAATGCCATACGCCTTCAAATGATTTGATTGTGTTTCATCCATTGGAATTAATAGATAATTTGCTTTTAAGTAGGAACCACTCAAACAAATTAATAGAAGGAATAATGATAACTTTTTAAACATATAATAATTTTTATTAATTTCAAACCTAGACTTAAAGCTACTTGATAAGTCTTAAATTAAAAAATTGTTACTTTTCAATTAATATCACAGATACTTTATGTAATATATCGTGGAAATTAGCATTAAATTGTTAAAATTTACCAAAAAATACAGCTTTGCATTATATAGAAAACATCAGAGAAGGAATTCGTTCCATTAAAGGGAATAGATTAAGAACTGTTTTAACCGCCTTAATAATTGCTATTGGTATCACTTCACTCGTAGGGATATTGACTGCTATAGACGGCATTCAAGGTTCTGTAGGCAATAATTTCGCAAGTTTAGGTGCCAATAATTTTGATATTGAGAGCAAAAGACTTGATGGAAGAAGTAGCACTAACCAAGGAGTTGAGGAAAAAAGCTACCCTCCTCTTACCTACAAAGAAGCGCAACAATTTAAAAGTAAATATAATTATTCGGGCTCAGTATCAATTTATTCACGAATTACAGGCAATGGTGAGATTAAGTACAAATCAAAGAAAACAACACCTACAATTATAATTGCAGCCACTGATGAGAACTATTTCACCCAGAATGCCTACGAAATTGCTGATGGAAGAAATTTCTCACCTATAGAAATTCAAAACAATACAAATGTTTGTGTAATTGGGCCGAAAGTGGTTTCAAAATTATTTCCGGAAAATGTAAATCCAATTAATGAAGACATTTCATTTTTAGGGAACAGATTCAAAATAATTGGAGTGCTCGAAGAAAAAGGTGGTGTAGGTGGAGGTGGGTCCGATCAGGCAATTTATATTCCTATTGGCCTTTCTACCATAGTGGCAAATAGAATTCTGCAATATTCTCTAACTGTTTCTGTGGCAGATCCTATTTTTATGGAGCAGGCAATTGGAGAAGCTACCGGAGTAATGAGAGGTGTGAGAGGAGATAGAGTAGGAACTGAAAGTTCTTTTAATATTGAAAAGAGTGAATCATTGGCCGATAGGTTAGAAGAAATTGCAGGATATCTTAGAATAGGTGGTTTCTCTATTGGCGCTATTACACTTTTAGGCGCATCAATTGGTCTAATGAATATAATGATGGTATCAGTGACTGAAAGAACGCGTGAAATAGGTATTAGAAAGGCTATTGGTGCATCCCCTACCAAAATAAGACTACAGTTTCTATGGGAAGCCATTGTAATATGTCAAATAGGAGGTATAGTAGGTGTTATTTTAGGCATACTTATTGGTAATGGTATATCTGCACTTATTGGAGAAGGTGGTTTTGTAGTCCCCTGGTTATGGATGATCATAGGTTTGGTTATTTGTGTGATGGTAGGATTGATATCCGGTTATTATCCAGCTCATAAAGCATCCAAACTAGATCCAATTGAAGCGCTCAGGTACGAGTAGTTGGAGTCATTAATTAAAATGGTAAAAAGGTTAACTATAGTTTTTATTTTGCTTGGGTTGATGCTCACTGATTCACAATCAGGAGTTAGCCAGGACGTTTATTTTCGTGGTTTTTATCATGGCATTAATGTTTTTATCAGAAATCCATATATCGAATCAAAAAAGGAGTTTTGCATTCAATCAATATACTTAAATGGAAAGAAGGTGATAGCATCACCAGGTACCTCTGCATGCGAAATACCAATGGATCATCTTGAATTAGATAGTAGAGTGGTGATAAGAGTGATACACAATAAATTATGTGAACCTCAAATTATTAACCCGGAAGTTATTCAGGAAGATTTAAAATTTAGTTGGTTAAAGATTTATGTAAATGAGGAAAGTATTAGTTGGGTAACTACCAAGGAAGATAAATCTGCTAAGTACTATATTGAGAGAGAAAATATGGGGGATTGGGAGGTGTTGGATACCGTAGCAACAAAAGGCGGAATCTTTGTAAATCATCATACTGAAGAAATTACCCACAATAAAGGTAAGAATCTCTACAGGGTTGTTTATGAGGTAAAAAGTGAGTTGAATGCATCAGAAGTATTTGAATTTTTCTCAGATAAACGTGAAATCAGTCATGTAATTGATAGGGACAGATGGATGATTGAATTTACAGAAGAGGTGAGTTACCAGTTGTTAAATTATAATGGAAGTGTTATAGTAAGGGGTAAAGCGGTTTCCTGCGATATAAGAAAATTACCAAATGCCACCTATACTATCCGATATGAGGGAAATGATTATTCATTTGAAAAAGAATGATTTTCATAATTCCATTCCTTACTACTAATCTGAGTTCGACTCTTCTTCCTTAATTCTGATTTTCATAGTTTCTTATAGCTTCAAGCTTCCAATTGTTAAGTTTCAATTTTTTTTATAAAAAGAATTGCAATCGTTTGCAAAATGAAATTATATTTCGCAATTTACTCTGCATACAGTGTAAATATTTTGTAAACCAAAACTTAACCAATTATGAAAAAAATTTTATTAGTGTTCATTTCAGCCTCTATCTTATGGTCTTGTTCTAAGGATGATGAAGAATTAATTATAGATGAGCAAACATTAGCACCAGTACAAACAGTAGCCATCATCCCCAAAGCGGAAATTGATGAATTTATTATGAACTCACTAATGAAAAATGATGAGTTCAATTGGTCGGAAGCCAATGATGTAATGCTATGGAGTGCATTAGTACATGCAGATAGTGTTTTAACAGTAGGTTACACAGTGCCTGAAGCAGGTGATATTAACCAAAGAATCACCAGCATTAATGTAAAAGATCCACTATGGGTACAATCTAAAGATGATATACTAGACGAAACTGTAACAGTATTATCAAGAAAGTATAATAAACCTGTAGATATTCAGGATCTTCAAAATTTTACTCATGAGGTACTACCTTTTGTAGAAATGAAAGCCTTTGATTTAGAAGTTATCAGTAGATTGAGATCTTTAGATAACGTGAGATATGTTGAGCCTTTAGGCTATGAAGTAGATTTTCAAACCTACGGACCAGGAGAAAGATATAGCGATTCAGGTTGCTCTAATGCACCGGATTTTAATCTTTCACCAAATACTTTTACTACCATTACTCCTAATGCTAAAATGTCGTGGAATTATCCTGCAATGGGTATTGATCAGGCATGGCAATATAGCACTGGGCAAGGTATTACAGTGGGTGTAATTGATACAGGTTTATCTCCTGATCAGGATAATCTAGGAAGCAACTTTAACTCAGGTTTATCGAGCAATAGAAGTGTGGAAAGATATGGTTTTTATGCTACCGGTATGTGGTGGTGGAAAAGAATTGATGGGCCGGATGATGGATGTGGCCATGGAACTGCCATGTCAGGTGTTATAGCGGCACCACGAAATAACTCAGGTTCTTCTGTGGGAGTTGCTTATAATTCAAACCTGATAGGTGTTAGAGGTACTAGTGATGTTATTGTAAATGGAGGAAATGAAAAGGACGGTGTGTCAGATGCGTTAGTATTTTTAGGTAATAGAAATGATGTTAAAATTATCAGTATGTCTATTGGAGATGTGTTTTATAACTCTAAAGTGGCTGATGCCATTAGATATGCACACGGAAAGGGGAAATTAATTTTCTCAGCTGCAGGTACTTCTACAAGCTTTACTAATTGGTTTGGAGTGATTTTTCCGGCTACCATGAGTGAGACAGTAGCTGTTACAGGAGTAAAAGAAGGTCAATACACCAGATGCGATATTTGCCATTCAGGTGATAAAGTAGATTTTACAGTAATAATGGAACAAGCTGGTTCTAATGCACATCCGCTTACTGTAGCTATGGTTGGCTCCCAACCTTCTACCGTAGGAGGCTCTTCAGTTGCAACAGCCACAGCAGCTGGTATTGCAGCTTTAGTGTGGTCTAAAAATCCAACATGGAATAGGGATCAGGTTCTGAATAAACTTAAACAAAGTGCAGATTTTTATCCTAATAAAAACTCACAATTTGGTTACGGTAATTTAAATGCATTAACTGCTGTGCAGTAAGTTATATTTTTTGTAAACTGTCTAGTCCTAAATAAGCGATACAGTTTTACAAGGATACTAATTTTAGATAGCACTGAGAATTTTCTTGGTGCTATTTTTCATTTTATAGGTTTTGATTTTAATTTTTGATTGTTTGT
>JBBSPJ010000340.1:0-4796 GCA_038258905.1 Cytophagales bacterium | reverse complement strand
ATAAATTAGGGGTGCCTCTATATAAATTTGTGAAAGATGCACTTATAAGAAAGTATGGAGCAGATTGGTATCAAGAATTGGTTTCTGAAATCGAAAAGTAATGCACAAGTAAACGGTGAAAACCTCATTACTGCTTTAATAACACATAATATTCTCCCAAGTCTCCTTTAATTTTAGCACCTCTTTTATCGAGTTGAAATACTTGATTTTCAGCTACGAAATAATCTGTAGCGCTATATTTTTCATTTTGAAGAGAAATCCTCATGCCATCTTCATGCCATATAAAAGAGCCTTCTGAAGTATAGATACTGTCTCTTTTTCCTAAATATTTTAAGCTAAGAAAATAAGTCTTTTGTTCTTTTAAAGTTAGAGTGGTTTCAATTCCTTCACAATCTGCACATGGTACTATACCTCTATACTTTCCTTGCCAATCTAAAGATTTTAGAGCTGTATGCATTTCCTTGGTAGCACTAATTTGAGTGTCTTCTTTTTCTTCTTTGCTTTTGTTGGATGGGTTACATGATGAAAAAGTGATAATGATTATTAAAATTGAGTATAAAGTTTTTAAATGCTTCATTCTGATTCTTTTCACTTCTCAATTTAATAATTCCCTTTTAATTTATACAGAATATTCAAAGCTTTTTACTCCACCAATCATTGGGGCTAACTAAAATAGTATCTTCCTTATCCACATGTACAAGGCCGGGTGGTAAGCCTTTAGGTTTCCTCACAAATTTCTTTGGAGTTACTATAACAGGAGTAAGGCTATCCGTTTTTCTTTTAGAGTAGAAGGCCGCCAATTGTGCAGCTTTTTCTATCACCTCGTGCGGAAAAGGCTTATTACTTTGATGTTTTAAAACTACATGTGATCCACTTACATCTTTAGCATGCATCCATAAATCATCCTTTTTAGCATATTTAAGGGTCAGTTCATCATTTTCCCGAGCACCTTTTCCAACTAATATGATAAAACCATTAGTTTCAAACTTTCTATATGGCACTCTTTCTTCTACCTGAGCATTTTCAGCTACTGGGTTTTTCTTAATTAAACTTTTAACGCTTTTAATATCTTCTGCAGCATTAACGGATTCAATTTCACTTTCTATCTGTGCTAATACCTGCTCCTTATTGTCTATGGCTTGCCTAATTTGATCCAGTTCTATTTTCTGATTCTTAGATTTCCTGTAAAGGTTTTCAGCATTTTTCTGTGGACTTAAATTGGCTTTTAGTGAAATTATAATGTTTTCGTTGGTATAGAAGTTGAAAAGTTCTGCTTCTTTAGCATGGTTTGGAATGTTATGCATATTGGCCATGATAATATCCGCTAATTGATTATAACCCGGTTTATCTTGTATTTCCTGCAGTTTGGCCCTGGACTTATTTATATAATTGATGTTTTGATTCTTTTTCTTTTCCAGTTGTTTTAAAAGCAACTTTTTCTCCCTTCTTATAAAATTTTCCTTGGCATACCTATAATAAAATTGTGTTAATCCTTCTATTATGCTTGATTCTTCAATTAAAATTTCTCCAATAGGAATTAAAGAAAAATAAATTTCATCATCCCAGAGAATAGTATAATAACGGGTTGGGTTTTTAAGGTCCTGAGCCAATAAGGAGATTATATCCCACTGTTGCTCTAGTTTTTTTTCCTCATACTGAATGGAGCTAAAATATTTGCTAATCAATTTACCGAAAGTAGGATAGAGCTTTTTATAATTCCCATCTGCCTCAAAAAAATGAGATTTACCTTGCTGAATTGGTCTGTGTAATTCTTTTAAATTTAAATTAAGATCCTGAGGAAAGTTGTTTCTGAATAATTTATAAGGATTTTCATTATCAAATGCAATAATGTTAGATCTATTACCATGCATTTTAAATAGTAGGACTAACCCCTTTTCAAAATGAATGCTAAAGCACCTTTCGTTATCATACTGAATGATTTCTACAACATCTTTATTAATAAATTCTTGAAAAAGATCAATGCTGTTTCTCTTTGTACGGGCAAAATCTCTAGGAAAAGATAGACAGGAAAACTCAGGTTTTAATGAGGCTTTTATATGAAAGGGTATGTGGCTGGTATCATCAAAAATCAGGATTAATTCGTCTTTACTCTGGCTAAAGCAATTAATTAATTTTTTAGTTTTGATTTTAGTGCTTAGCTCATTTACTAATGCACGAAAAGCATAATAGTTGTTATGCATGGCTATAGCTCTATTTTAAGACCATCGTATGCTAATTCCATACCGTTAGGAAGTTCTTTTTCAATAGTGCGCTGTAATCCCATTCTGTGGCCCATATGAATAAAGTATGCTTTAGGTATTTCTAATTCCTTTACTGTTTCAATAGCTTGTTCTAAGTTAAAATGAGAAAGATGTTCTTGCTTTTGCAATGCACTTAATACAACTACTTTACTACCTTTAATTTTTTCCTTTTCTTCCGGCGAGATATAATTAACATCCGTAATATAACTGAAATCTTTAATCCTAAATCCAAATACGGGCAATTGGTAATGGAGTACATCAATAGGCAGTATTTCGATATCGTGTACTACAAATTTTTGATTTTTGATTTCATTCAGAGCCACTTTTGGAATACCCGGATACTTCTTTTCCGCAAAAATATAGGAATATTCTTGTTTTAGTTGATTTAGAACTGGTTTTCTACCATAAATCGGCATGTCGATACCCTGTCTGAAATTATAGGAACGCACATCGTCAAGACCAGCGGTATGGTCTTTATGCTCATGGGTAAATAGGATAGCATCCACGTGGTTTATCCTTTCTCTGAGCATTTGCTGTCTAAAGTCAGGTCCGGTATCCACTACAAGGCTTTTTCCATCTACTTCTATATGGATGCTAGTTCTAAGTCTTTTATCTCTAAAATCTAATGAAGTACAAACCTCACAATCGCAACCTATTACCGGTACGCCTTGCGAAGTTCCTGTTCCAAGAAATGTAATTTTCAAAGTGCTAATTCCGTTTGTTTTAGTTCTAAATAAAAGGTCTTATTTTTGTCACTAAAGGATTTTGCATTTAAATCTAAATTTTTGATTATGTCTACAAGGCAATTTATTTTGCCATCCGTATCAAAAAACTTATTTATTATTACTATTTTCTGATCTTTAAGTACACAATATCCTGATTTAAAATTACCTTTTTCATACCTGAGAATGTAATCAGACTCTGAGAAAAGATCCTCTAATTTATTTAAAAAAGACTTTGTGTATTTTATTATCATTCTAACTTGTTAATCTCTTAACTGTTTCCACAAGTTGGTCAAAATTTAAAGGTTTGGGCAAATATTCATTAATCCCTACCTCTTTAAAATCTTCAACACTGTAGTTTTTAGCATTTCCTGTTATTGCAATTATAGGAATATTTGATTTTTTATCATCTTTCAATGATCGGATTGCTTTTGTGCATTCCATACCATCCATTACCGGCATGTTAATGTCCATCAAAATGATGTCAAAATGTTCTTTTTCCAAAGCATCCAATACTTGTTTGCCGTTTTTGGCTGAGTGGATGGTATAATTTTGCATCATCAAAATTTTCTTTGTTAGGTTTTGGATGACTGAGCTGTCTTCAGCTATGAGTACTTTCTTATTTTCTGCCATGTTATTTTATGATTGCCTGATATTCATCAGTAAATTTATTAAAATTTTTCAGTAAGTAATTTAAATTGACATTGAGATCTTCCAGTTTTTGATTTTTAAGGTCATCTTCAATGGTCTTAGCCAGTTTTTCGAGGCTTTTAACACCTAAAGTACCTGCATTTCCTTTTAATGTGTGCAAATTACTCAAAATTTTCGAAATGTCCGAAGTCTTTGCAGCATTGATACATTCAGTTATCAGACTTTTTGATTCAATTTCAAATTCTTCAAAAAAAGATTTAATGGTCTCGTTATCTGCGTATTTACGTAATTGATTTAAAACATCCTGATTAATTAACTCTGTTTCAGTTGTATTATTATCTGATAATCCATCATCTACTTTGTCCTCATTATCAGTAACGGCAAATTCAGGAAGATGGCTAGCAATTTTTGCTAATAAAAAATCTGCTACAATAGGCTTTGCTATATAGTCATCCATTCCCTGAGATAGAAATTTTTCTTCATCCTCCTTCATTGAGTAGGCAGTCATCGCTATAATCGCGGGTATCTTTTTTTTGATTTTTTTAATTTCACGTGTAGCAGTGATGCCATCCATATTAGGCATTTGTATATCCATTAAAATTAAATCGTAGTCATTTAATTTCACTTTTTCAATTGCTGCCTCACCACTACTTGCCAAATCTGTTTTAATTCCAGATTTTGCTAATATTTGATTGGCCACTTGTCTGTTGATGGTATTGTCATCTACAATAAGTATAAAAGGTGCATTAACTGAGTTAAAACGAATTTTCTTAACCTGGCTTTTTCTAATTTTATCCTCATCGTATTCGTCTATTTGATCTCCATTTGCTTTTTCACCCATCACAGAAAACCAGAATACACTGCCTTCATCGGGCTCTGAGCTTACTCCAATTTCTCCACCCATCATGTGACTCAATTGTTTAGATATAGCCAGGCCTAATCCTGTTCCGCTAAAGTTTTTTGTGCTTGAATTATCTACCTGGCTAAATAATTGAAAGAGTTTTTGCTGGTCATTCTGTGAAATACCAATTCCTGTATCTTCTACAGCTATTCTATAAAGATTATCCTTTAATTCCTTTGAGGCATGTAAAAGAACCTGTCCGTTTTTTTCGGTGAATTTTAAAGCATTTGAGGTTAAGTTAGAAAGTATTTGAAGTATTCT
>JBBSPJ010000339.1:0-4891 GCA_038258905.1 Cytophagales bacterium | reverse complement strand
ATGCCACCTTCTACCATAGCCATTGGTAAAGATTTAGCAAAAATCTGAGATCTTAAATTAAATCTCATAAATTTCACAATGTCTTTATCACCTGCTACAAAAGCACCTATTAAAGCCATAGATTTAGCGAATGTACTGAAATACAAATCTATGTCATCCATTACACCTAATTGCTCACCAGTTCCTGCTCCTGTTTCTCCCATAGTTCCAAATCCATGAGCATCATCTACTAATAACCTGAAATCATATTTCTTTTTTAGCTCAACCACTCTTTTTAAGTCGCCCATAGCACCTGTCATTCCAAAAACACCCTCTGTAATAACTAAGATGCCTCCTCCAGTTTCGTTGGTTAACTTAGTAGCACGCTGCAATTGCTTTTCAAGACTTTCAATATCATTATGTGGGAAAACAAATCTTTTTCCCATATGTAATCTTACTCCATCAACTATACATGCATGAGATTCCGCATCATACACAATAGCATCTTTTCTGCCTACCACTGCATCGATAACAGAAAGTACCCCTTGGTAACCAAAGTTCAGCAACATTACATCCTCTTTCTTTATAAAGTCCGCTAATTGCTCCTCCAATAACTCATGTTGGCTTGTATTGCCCGACATCATTCTGGCACCCATCGGGTAGGCCAAACCCCACTTCTGCACGGATTCAGCATCAGCCTTTCTGATTTCAGGATGGTTAGCCAATCCTAAATAATTATTTAAACTCCAGGTAAGTACTTCCTTACCTCTAAATTTCATATGAGGAGAAATTTCACCTTCCAACTTTGGGAACATAAAATACCCTTCTTCTACATTAGAGTGTTTGCCCAACGGGCCTCTATCTACTTTAAATTTCTCAAATAAATCCACGCTTGTTTCTTTTATTGATAAGTCACTTTACTTAATACGATTAACAAATGTAACGAAAAAGTGTTGACGAAAAAATTAGTTAATTCCTTTAAAGCAGGTTTTTTTAGCAAAAAACACAATTATTATGTAGCATTGTGAATTGATTTTGTAATTTTTTCAAGGGTTAAAATATGGCGAATATCCAAAAAATATTAGTAGCTAACAGAGGCGAAATAGCACTACGCGTAATGCGTTCTGCCAAAGAATTGGGCATAAAAACAGTAGCAATTTACAGTGAAGCAGACAGAAACTCTCTTCATGTGAGATATGCTGATGAAGCGGTTTGTGTAGGTCCTCCTGCCTCATCTGAAAGTTATTTAAGAATAGATAAAATACTTAAAGCATGTAAAGACCTTGGAGTGGATGCCATCCACCCGGGTTATGGTTTTTTATCAGAAAATGCAGCGTTTGCCCGACAAGTAACCAATGCCGGAATTATCTTTATTGGCCCCTCACCAGAGGCCATAGAAATAATGGGAGATAAACTGGCAGCTAAGGCGGCTGTTTTAAAAAGAGATGTGCCTTTAGTGCCGGGGTTAGATAAAGCCATAACCGATATTAAATTTGCCAAAGAAAAAGCAGAGGAGATTGGTTACCCTATATTAATAAAAGCCAGTGCCGGTGGTGGTGGCAAGGGAATGCGTATTGTGGAAAACCCCAAAGATTTTGAAGAGCAAATGGACAGAGCTGTGAGTGAAGCCAAAAATGCATTTGGTGATGGATCTGTCTTTATAGAAAAATTTGTCACTTCTCCCCGACATATAGAAATACAGATTATTGGTGACCAGCATGGAAATATAGTGCATTTGTTTGAAAGAGAATGCTCTATCCAAAGAAGACACCAAAAGGTAATTGAAGAGGCGCCCTCATCCGTTTTAACACCCGAAAAACGCGAAAAAATGGGTAAGGCTGCTATCGATGTGGCTAAATCTTGTAATTATTATGGAGCCGGTACGGTAGAATTTATTGTAGATGAAAAATTGGATTTCTATTTTCTGGAAATGAATACTCGTTTGCAAGTGGAGCATCCTGTAACCGAGCAAATTACAGGAATGGATTTGGTGAAAGAGCAAATTCGTATTGCAGAAGGGAAAACCTTATCTGTAAAACAAGAAGATTTAAAAATTATTGGCCATTCTATAGAGGTGAGGGTGTACGCTGAAGATCCTCAAAATAATTTCCTGCCTGATATCGGTAATTTAAAAGTGTACAAAAGACCTCAAGGCACCGGAGTAAGAGTCGATGATGGTTTTGAGCAGGGTATGGATATTCCTATTCATTACGACCCTATGATTGCCAAACTGGTAACCTTCGCAGATAACAGAGATGAGGCCATAAAAAGAATGATTAGAGCCATTGATGAGTACGAAATTGTTGGAATACAAACCACGCTTAGCTTTTGTAAATATGTTTTAGAGCACGAAGCTTTCACCAGTGGTAATTTCGATACTAAATTTATAGAGAAATATTTCACACCCGAGGTACTGGATGAGCCTATTAGTGAGGAGGAAGCTAAAATTGCAGCTGCATTAGCGGTTAAGCTTTGGACGGAGAAAAAAGGACAGTTGACTGCCAGAGATGCAAGCGAGAATAAGGTATCTATGTGGAAAAAGAATAGATTATAAAGATGGCTGAAATAAAACCTATTAAAGGATGGAGATATAATAGCGATTTGCAAGCTGAAATTGAATCTTTAACCAGTCCGCTTTTTGATGTAGTTTCTGAAAAACACAGGGCGGCTTTATATAAAGAAGAGCTTAATAGCATCCATTTATCTGTACCGAAAGGACCTGATGCTTCTAATAAAGCGGCCATCAAATTAGAGGAATGGAAAAAGGCAGGAATCATTAAGCAAGATGCTATTCCCGGAATTTACGTTTACTACCAGTATTTTACTTTGCCCGGATCTAACAGGGAATTTGTAAGAAAGGGATTTATCGCCTTTATAAAAGCCTATCACTGGGACGAAAATGTTATCCTTAGGCACGAAAACACTATTCCTAAATCAGTAAACGATAGAATTGAGATACTGGAGAAAACTAAACTCAATGTAAGTGCTACCCATGGTTTATATTCGGATAAGGATTTCCAACTAGAGCAATACATGGATGAAAGTATGCAAAGCCCTTTGAGTGAATTAGAAGATTATCAAGGAGTTAGAGAAGTCATTAGCGTAATTCATGATGCGAAAATAATCAGTGAATTTATTGATAAGATAGCTGCGCAGAAAATTATTTTAGCAGATGGGCACCACAGGTATGAAGGATCTATGCTCTACAGGCAAAAAATGATGAAAGAGAACCCTAACCACACTGGTGAGGAAGCTTATAATTATCATATGATGTATCTGACAAATGGATCTTCCGATGATTTAAGAATATTACCTACTCATAGGCTCATTCAAGGTTTGGAGCATTTATCTGAAGAAAGCATCTTAGAAAAATTGCAGGAAGACTTCCTCATTAAAACGGTGGAGAATGCCACCGACATAAACGAAATTATTTTAGGTAAGCAATGGGCTTTTGGGTTGATTTTTAAAGAAAACACTTATAAAATCCGTTTAAAGCCTGAAAAAATTGATACCATGACCTGGCCGTTTCCTAATGTAGTACAGCAATTGGATTTAACTGTTTTGCACTATTTTTTCATAGAAAAGATTTTAGGCATTAAAGGAAAAGAGCAGAGGAGCTCAGAACATATCACTTTTGAAAGAAATTTCGTCAACTGTCTTACTAAAGTGATGCAGGATAAAGCTCAGTTTGCTTTAATCACGAAAGAAATAAGTATGGAGCAGGTAAATCAGGTGTGTAAAAGCGGTTATACCATGCCTCAAAAATCAACTTACTTTTACCCTAAAACTATTTGCGGTTTTTTATTTAGCTCAATAGAAGAAAATGAATTTATCTTACCCCCTTATTTTAGGCTCTAAATCTCCCAGGAGAAAAGAAATTCTTGAAAAAGCCGGCTTTCAATTTAGTGTAGAAGCAAAAGAAACTGAAGAAAGCTACCCTGATGATTTACCCAAGACTAAGGTGGCTGCTTTTCTATCAGAAAAGAAGGCTAAAGCCTTTTTGGGAGATAGCTCCTACGAGAATAAAATAGTTTTAACGGCTGATACCACCGTTTTAATAGATGGCATATTACTGGAAAAACCTCAAAATGATCAGGAGGCTTATGAGATGTTGAGGAAACTAAGCGGTAGAACACATCAGGTAATTTCTGGCTTTTCCATACTATTCAAAGGGAAGATAAGCTCCTACAGTGACGAAACCTTAGTGACTTTTTCTCAACTAAGAGATGAGGACATCAACAATTATATCCAAGAACATCAACCTTTTGATAAAGCAGGCGCTTATGGGATACAGGAAGGCATTGGACTAACCCATATCACTCGTTTGGAAGGTTCTTATTTTACGGTAATGGGTCTGGCTATTCATAAAGTGTATCAGGCTTTAGCTCAAATGCAATAATGAAGGCAATCTGGAAGTATTTTGTTGATTTCCACAAAGAGGTAAAACACCCTCAAGCTTTATATTTTTCCATAACTATATTTATTTCAGTCTTAACCATTTTAAATTATTCAGTAATGGATATCAGGTTTGAGAAATGGATGGACAATTTAAAGCCTGATGCGCTGCCCTATCTGGCTCACTTTATTTTATTTTCTTTTATATATTTTAGCATTGTATTTCTTTGCTTCAGGTATAAAGCTATCCCAAACCTTTTTAAGGACAAGGCTTTTATAGCAAAGAGTCTTTTTATGTTAATTATACTCACGGTAGATGTCTGCTTTCATTATCACAGGGTGTTAATTAATGAGTTATTCGAGTATCGTGACCGCTATTATTTATATAAAGTAAGCGCTCAAATCACCAGCGTTTTTGTAATGATGCTTCCCCTACTCATCTATTACTTAAAGTATGAAAAGAATAACGATAATTTCTATGGTTTACAGACATCCGCACGAAAAATAGGGCAGTATT
>JBBSPJ010000338.1:0-4892 GCA_038258905.1 Cytophagales bacterium | reverse complement strand
ATTGCCAAAGAAGATTTCCCCGATCCTGATAAACCTGTTACCACTATTAACTGGTTTTCTGGTATTGTTAAATTTATGTTTTTGAGATTGTTTTGATGGGCGTTTGTTATGCGCATTTAGAATGATTTTTTTTATATTACGATGGTAAATATTAATGGTTATCATATTCATTGTTGGTAGTTTGTTGTAGAGACGCGATGCATCGCGTCTCTACAACAAACCCAATACCGAAACCGCATTACTGGTGCCTGAACCCCCAATATTTACCACCAAACCCGTATGGGCATTTTCTGCCTGATGTCCCCATGCTTGTTGAATTAATTGCTTGTAAATGTAAGCATGCATCCCTACTCCCGTTGCTCCAATGGGATGACCTTTCGCTTTTAATCCGCCCGAAAGATTAATGGGTAATTTTCCATCCGGAAAAACGATACCATTTTCCAAAGCCTCAAACTCGCGACCAGCAGGGGCAATTCCCATAGCACTGTACAATAAAAGCTCTGTTATGGTAAAGCAATCATGTACTTCTGCCAAACTGATATCACTGATAGAAAGTCCAGCGCTTTTTAAGGCTTTATCCACTGCAAATGCTGCGCCTTCCAGAAAGTAGTCTGATTTATGTTTTCCAAAACTGTCCAAATAGTCACTTGCACTATAAAAGCTTTTGATGGCTACAGATTGCCCATTCCCTAAGCTAGCATCTTCCAACACCAAAGCAGCAGCCCCATCAGAAACAAGAGAACAGTCATGCAATCTAAGTGGCTCATAAATCATAGGATTTTTTTCCTCAGGCAATGAAAGAATATCTTCTGCTGATTTTGGCTTTTGAAGTTGGGCTAGTGGATTTTTCGCAGCATTTGAATAAGCTTTAGCAGAAATTTTGGCCAACCAAGGCCGGAGTTCTTCCTCCGAATAGTTGTAATGTTTCATCCATCCTTTAGCCAAATCAGCAAACATGCAGGGAGCTGTCACCGATTTACTTCCCTCTTCCGGCCAATAAGTGGCTAGTGACAAAGCATGGGTTACCCCTGCCATATCTAAATCCGTCATTTTCTCCAAGCCCACTACTAAAACCCTTTTCATCATACCCGATTTTATTGCCATAATAGCCATATGAATAGCTGAAGAACCTGATGAACAGGCTGTTTCAGTTCTATACATGGGTTTATGGCGCAACTCAGGAATAGCATTTACTCCATAGGAGGCAATGTTTTCCTGCTGATTAAAACCACCACCGCTATAATTTCCAACAAATACTCCATCAATTGCAGCTGCTTCCATTTCTGCATCTTGAAGAGCACCTTTAGCTGCTTTTTCATAAAGCGTATATAAAGTTTCTGTGTCTAATTTGCCAAAGGACGAATGATAAGCACCGATAATATTTACACCTAAATCCATAAAATACTTTTAATCAAGTTAGCAAAAGTATAGAGAAAATAATGATTAATTATAGCAGGATATTTACATGGCTTTTAAATTCCATTACCTCCAATAGGAAACCGCATTCTTAAAACCACCAATTTTTGCATTCCATCTTATTGTTATACTTTTGTGATTCCAAAAAATAAAGCAGCGATAATCACTACGGCTTTTGTTAGTTTGCAAGGCTTTTGTCCTTGCATTGATTATCCAAAACAATTAAGCACAACATCTATTAATAACAGGAGTATTATACAAAAGAACCCAAACGCAAAAGAAGATAATGAACGATAGCAAAGCCCTGAATTATATCAATAATGTAGTAAAAAATGTACCAACTGATTGGCTAAAACTTACCACACATCGTCTGGATATTTATAAGGAAGATTTAGCTAAAACGGAATTTTTAGAGCGCTTTGAAAAACTTTACGATCAACAGGATGCTAATGCTTCTAAACTAAGCGAGTTGCCGACTGCTTACGACTATATTCGATTAGGCCATCCTTTATCCTCAATATTAGAATGGGGAATTGCTAAATTAAATAATCTTCAAGCTGATCAGGTAATCAGCTTTTCATCCCGAACAATGCCCCTTTTAGCGGTACTTAGAAAAAATCTATTTGATAAAAAAAACACCCAAATTGTTTATTCAGGTGAGTTACCTACCTATTTTGATCTGAAAACACTAAAATCTGTTTACAATTATTATTTCGAAATAAAGCAGGTTGCCAATTCAGAAGATATTCCTGCCTTTGAAGGGAGCACTATTTTCATTTCACAAAGTGATGAAATAGGCGAAGTAAAGCTTAACGATAACATCGATTTTTACCTCAGCATTCATAGTAGCTTAGGAAGTATTTTGATGGTGAATGGTGATGATAGTGAAGCTTACGTTTCTGCCATTCAGCATGTACGCAGAAGAGAAACAATTAGTATGACGCCTCAAAATTCTTTTGCTGCTCTTCAGTTATTGCAAGGTCAAACAGCCAGCAAAAAAGACAAAGCAAAATTTGAATCTGATAAAGCTTCCGTTTTAGATTCCATAAAAAAAATCACGGCAGCTGATACGAAACCTTTATTGGGTAATTGCGGACTTTCTGTTCAATATGCCGTAATGATGGGCTTAGTGGAAAATGCGATTGAAAAGCACCCTGGAAAGGCAATTAAAATCATAGTTCCTCCTAACTGTTATGGAGGAACCAACGATCAGGCAAGAAGAGCAGCAGCATGCCTACCAAATGTTGAAATCCTAGACTTGCCTGTTGATGGCGATAATGATATGGTACAGAGCACTGATCAAGTGTTGGATCGGGTAGCGAAAGAAAATGCTGTTCCCTTAATTATTGCAGAAATCCCAACCAACCCCAGAGTGGAAGTACCCGATTTAGAGCAATTAAGAGCAGTGCTAAGTAAAGAACGAAAAAATTCAAATGGTGAAAAGGCAATTGATCCTGTTTTTATCTTAGATCAAACCTTTTGCCCGAACGTGCAATTTTTAAGCGAGGAAGGAATACTCTCAGATATTCGTGTGATTTCATATGTGAGTGGATCTAAGTTTCCTAGCGGTGGTAAATGTACTGCGGGCTATGTTTCATCTAATCAAAAAGCAGCCGACTTAATGGGGAAAATAGAAACCCATCTTATCCTTTGCGACAATGAAGCTACTGATCTTCAGACTGAAATATTAGCCGAACAACTGCCTTCTATGAACCAAAGAATTGCCGATGCTTATAAAAACACGCGTTCTTTTGTAAATCATATCAAAGCGGTTTTACCAAACGCTAAAATCAATTTTGTTTCAGAGGAATTGGCAAATGCAGGCTTTACTCCTTCTGTGTTTTCTTTAGATCTTCCTACCAAAGGGAATACTGAGGAAGAAAAAGAAAACTATAAAAGGGCTTTAAACCTCAGGCTGATTAATATGATGATCAGTGAAATTCCTGAGGAAAGTAAATACTGCGTGAGTTACGGTCAGTTAAAAGGCTGTTACTGGACCATTCCGGCAACATCTACTCAGGGAACCACTAAAGAAGATGATAAGGATTACATCGCAAGGGTATCAGTATCTCCTAATTTAAATCTTGAATTACATAAAAAAGTGTTCTCAGATTTTGTGGCGAGTATTTGAGTTTTTTTATAAATGAATGACTAAATTTTCATGTGTAAAGTAAATGTTTTTTATTGGTATGAATAACACTTAATTTGAATAAACTAAGGCTTCTAATAATTTTTATTAACATCAAATTATTCAGAAGCCCTTTTAAAAAGAAATCTGCCAAAGCATGAAACTTCATAGTTTAATTAAAACAAATAACTGGTTAAGTGTTGAGCTTACTCTGTTGAAATTATATCCTGATCAAAACATATCAGTTGAGGCATATAAAAAGGTATTTGAAAAATTAGAAAGTTTAACGCCTGAAGAGAATCAGATGCAAATAGTTTTGTCAGAAGAATATGATTTTGCTGATGAAGAGAAAGAAGAAACCTATATTGATGTATTGGGTTAGGATGGCACCAAAGATGATCATGGAAATTTAATATCCTATGCGATTGAATTTACAGAATGGAATAAATGGCTTGGTATGTATATTGCAAAGGATACTTTAGAGAACTTCTCTGAACTGGAAATTATTGCACACTGCTTGTATGAGATGACCTTTATAGGGTATGATGAAGAAGGGATTCAGGATCAACGTAAATCACTAGAAAATACTGTAGAAAAATTTCAAAATCTTACTGAGGAAGAGCAAAAACAGCAAACCATTTCAATTGAAGAACTAAAAAGGCTATTTGATGAATAGGATATGCTACTAGTGAATTTTAAAAACCCAATACACCTTCCCCAACCTGATCGTATCTATTAAAATTCAACTTTAATTTTTTAAAATGAAACAGCTTCCAAAGCAATTGGAATCGAATTTAACGTACTTTTACGTTAAATAACGTATAAATAAGTTGTATAACTTACATATACGTTATACATTTACATCATGAAGGAATTAACACAAAGAGAATTAGAAGTACTGGAGATTCTTTGGAACATTAAAAGTGGATTTGTAAAGGATGTAATTGATCAATTCCCTAAACCAAAGCCCCCCTATACTACCGTCTCTTCTATCATCAGAATTTTGGAATCAAAAGGATATGTGGATCATAAAACATATGGCAAAACGCATGAATATTGCCCTATTATTTCCAGAATTAAGTATAAAAAGTTTATGCTGAAGAACATGGTATCCACCTTTTTTGAAGGTTCTTTTGACAATGTGGTGTCATTTATGACTAAAGAAAATGAGCTCAGCGAAAAAGAGGTAAATGAAATATCAGAACTGATTGAGCAATATAAAAACAAGAAAAATGTATAATTTTCTCCACTATTTATTAGAAGTTGCTACTTGCCAGGCAATATTTTGCTTTCTCTATTTGTGCATATTTCGTAAGCTCTCTTTTTTTCAGGTTAATCGCTTTTACCT
>JBBSPJ010000337.1:0-4911 GCA_038258905.1 Cytophagales bacterium | reverse complement strand
TCTCACAGAATAGACCTAAAAGGAGAGTCATTAAGAAAAGGAATTTTAAAGAATGAATAAATAATTTTTAGTACTTTGCAGCATCTTTCAAAGTGGCATCATTTGACCGAAATCGCTGGCATGGTCTGACCGAAATAGCCAATACTAATGTAACGAAGCAATCCGTAGGATTGGCTTACTAATTTGATTCTTCACAGTAAGTCAATCCTGCGGATTAAAGGGCTTTCTACGAAGAGCTAAAGTCATAATAACCTACTGAACAGCCATGATTTATACAGATGTTGTAGCTCGTTGATTTCAAAAGCTATTAAGCTAATAAAATTTCTGGTGGTATTTTTAATCCTTTGTAAAGTGATTTTATCATTCCTAAAGTCAGAGTTCTCTTTCTGTTAAGAATCTCACTTACTCGACTTTGACTGCCAAGATATTTAACCATGTCAGCTTTTGTCATTCCCATTTGTTCCATACGAAATTTAATAGCATCTACAGGGTCAGGTGGCGCAATCGGATAATGTTTCATCTCATATGATTCCACTAAGGTTACTAATAAGTCTAATTCATCACCTTCCACTGTATCTTTTTTTGCCCCCCACAATTGCTCAATCCTGCTAATGGCATTATCGTAATCTTTTTCTGTTTTAATTGGTCGTATATCCATAATCAAATCGTTTTAGCATCAATCTTATCATACTGTTTATGGGTTCCGATAAATCTTATAAAAATCACTTGAAATTCGTAATCAATCGCAACCACTAATCGATAATCATTGCCTTTAAGGTTGAAAACCACTCTTCCGTCTCCCACAATGCTGGCATTTTTATATTGCTTTTTCAGCTCATTTGAATTTTTCCATTCGGCTATTTTAGCATCATGATACCAAGCTCTCAATGAGATTTCAGAGTCAAAATATTCCGGTTTTTCAAAAAAATCTCTTAATGTCCTAAAGGCAATAATTCTCATGTATCAAATATACATAAATTGGTTGAAAAATACCAAAATGGGATATTTAATTTTGTCTAGTGGTTAGATTGGTCTCAGGGAATGGGCTACAGCGTCAAGCTATGATGAGTGGGGATTAGAAAGCACTAACCTATCGTCTCGTACATAGCCACGCCTTATTTTAAATTATTAATTGTGGCGGACATTCCAATCCCCACCACAGTATCCTGACCGATAAAACCCCATTCATTCATAGCATGTTGGCAGCAGTTTCGTCCATCATGTCGTTTCCATTTTGGGTAAAAGTTAAAACGGTTTTGCTCCATTTTGAATACTCAATCCGAATTTGTTCACCAATAAGAATTTTTGGGTAACAGTATATTTTTAGATTGACAGTTTTTGGAGAATGTATTTTTAACAATACTCCATATTTTTTCTTTTTTATAGAATAGTCCGTGGTTTTCAATTCATACTTTTTATTAAGCAGAAGATCTAGAAAATGACCAATCCAATGAATCAATAAAAGAAGATAAATAAAGAGAAGAAACCCTATTATATCAATTCCTCTGTCAATTATCCCTTCTTTTGGTTGCTTATCAAAAATGAAAGTCATTGCTATGACAGCTATCACTATCAGTCCGAATAAGATAGTCAAAAACACCAAAAACCATAACGCTACAGTACTAAGTTGCTGCCTAATCTGTGAGCGTTCTGCATGAGTTAGTTTACCTTGTAGTATCATAATTGCTGCCAACAATTTAGATATCAACACCTAAGTGTTGATATCTAAATTCTAATCTCTTCTAACCGACCATAAATACTTGTAAACGCTTACAAACGTTTAGTTTCGCAACAATCAGCTTTCCAATCAATTTCCGATATAGGCCGATTGAACATGGAGGAACTGCTAATATAAAGGATTTTGCTTTATTCTCGTCTTATAAATTATACTATTGTTCGAAAAACATGTATTAATGCTATTTTCTATATTGGTGGAAAGTTCTGTTTCCGTTAATGCAAAAGCTTATTCCACCAAATTTTTCTTGCAATTCGCCTTTCAAGATTTTTCAATTTCATTTTTCTTTTAATAATTCCAATTCTAGGATTTCCAAATAATGGGAACTGATGTTGAAGAGTAGAAGCGTACCCCTCTTTGACTAATATTGATGTAGTGATGCATCCATATGTACTTAGACGTTTGGGGTGTTTAGAGTCTCTAGAAAGCCCGAGAATTACAAGAGTTCCATCTTCGTATGTTTGATAATTATCACACATTCCTCCATTTGAAATTTCTAGCACCTCACTTTCCGGTGACCCTTTATAAATCTTTTCGATTCTGAGATTTCGATTAAATCCATTTTCTGGTGTATTAATTCTACCGATTACGATAACATCAAACTTATCAACCTTACTTAAAAAATATCTCCCCGGTCTACGTCCGCATGAGCAGGCTGAAACATCAGTAGCTATTATAATTAATAATATTGCTAAAAATAAATATCTCACGAGTTGCAAAGTCTGGCTGATACAATTACGAAATTTAGTTAACTAAATTCTGATGTAGCGCGTATTAAAAGCATTTTTACTTATGTAGTGCTATTAGTTTTAAGAGGACATGGGATTCACTTGAATTTGACCGCCAATTGCTTTTAAAACCTTCATCATTGTTGCAAATTGTGGTTTAGAGCCTTCTGATAAGGCTTTGTATAAACTCGGCCTGCTCATACCTGTTTCTTCAGCAATTTTAGTCATCCCTATAGCCTTTGCAAAATGTCCTATTGCAGTAATAATATCAGAATTATCTCCTTTTTCTAGTACCGTATTGAGATATTCAGCAATCATCTCTTTGCTGTCCAAATAGTCTGCAATATCAAATTTTGAGGTTTCCATTTTTAATTATTTAATTTTTTCCAGATGTCTTTCGCTTTCTTAATGTCGTTTTGTTGGGTCGACTTATCTCCACCAATTAAGAGAATAATTATTTTTCCTTCTTTCTCTTTAAAGTAAACCCTATAGCCTTTTGCAAAATTCACTTTTAGTTCTCGAATGCCACCACCAACCGGCTTGCAATCCCCAAAGTGTTCGTCATTTTCTAGTTTCTGAATTCTGAACAAAATTTTTGCCTTTGCTTTCAGTTCTTTTAGCTTTCTCAGCCATTTGTCAAATTCTGGCGTTTTCTCTATAAAGAACCTTATAAGTGTATCTAAATGGATACAAAATTAAATAAACTTTTCGGATATTTTGAGTTTATAGTAGATTTTTTGACTTGGGTCATTGTGAACCTTAATGTTTTGCAGCTACTCGAAGTTGGCAGTTTCATATAAAACTCCTATTGAGGATTGTATTAATGAAACAAAACCAACCCATTACCACAGAAGTTTGTCATGAAAAACTAATCGAATTACAGGCTGGCAGACAAGCACACTTCACCTCCACATCTCTTTTTACTATAATTTCTGTATATTCAGCCTAAAATAGAGAGATTATGCAAAGGATACTTGTCGGATTGCTTATACTGGGTTGCACTACCGTAGCCATGGCGCAAAAGCGAAAGCTTACCCCCAATATTTCCACCTTTAACGATAATGAATATACGTAGGCTAGATTTCCGAATTGCCAACTTATCACTCCGGTAGTGTTGCTAAGTAGATGTACAATTGCTAGTTTAAGGTACAAACCCCCGCTTACGTATATTTAGTGTTGGCTGCTAGGCTTTTTTATCATATTACAAATCCTATTGAAAATTTTGTGTTGTCGAAATCTCTAAATTCCGATTTACGTGTTTTCTGAAAATTATAAGATAAATCAAAATAAATCCGTGAATTTCCAATAATCTTTCTCTCCACTCCTAATCCTATTTGAAATCCATGTGAATTAGAATCAATATCATAAAATGATTCCTTTATCAATGAATAACTGTATCCTAATCGTGCTCTAAAATATATATTATCGACTTTTTTAATCGGAATAATTAAACCACAAGTAATTTGTCTTGTTGTCAAAGCACTATCTGCCTTAATATTTGGAGCGATAGTTTTTTCAATCTCAAATTTTGACAATGAAAACTGACCATATGGAATTAATTTAAAAGATTCGGGGTGACCTATTTGAAACCCAAATCCCCAAAAGTATTTTGATTGCGTTTCATATTTCTGTTTCAATCCATCGTTTCGGATGAAATCAATCCCATTTTCAAAATATGGTCGAATCAGTAGTGTTGGTGTTGAAATTGAATCCTGCGAATATATAGAATGACTTAGTAAGCCAAATAATATGGTTAAGATAATTTTTTTCATTAGTTTTAAATTGTCAAAATTAATAACTCCAATAAATATTTGTTTAAAAGTAAATCAATTTAGTACCAGTCTAGCAGAATGTTCCATTAGCCTTGCAGCAAACATTTAAATAAATTACAACAACCCTGCGATTTCAGAAATTTTTGGCGGTAGAGATCTGGATGAATATCGAAGAGCTAACAATATAGGTAATTCTTCACTATATTAGTCTTATAAATTATACTATTTGTAGGAAAACATGCATTAATAGCGTTTTTTATGGTTGTAAGCGTTTTGTTTGAGAAACTTTGCCAGTGGTTTTGTGTCCAAATGCCCCTCCTTAAAGCTTAGAATGCAACGGTTCCTCAACTTGTTTTTACTATAATTTCTGTATATTAACCCTAAAATAGCGAGATTATGCAAAAGGTACTTATCGGATTGCTTTTACTGGCCTGCACTACGCTAGCCATGGCGCAAAAGCGGAAATTAACGCCCAATATTTCTAGCTTTAACGATAATGAATATGCGCCCAAATTAACAGCTGACGGTCGCACCGTCATCTATTTGTCAGATAATTCGATTTCCGGAGATCCGGAGTTTTTTATCAGTTATGCCATCGGTAGCAACAACTGGAAGCCGGGGAAGCCATTGGAAATTCCCAATCAAGATATGATTCCCTTTGGTGCCTATAACCTTT
>JBBSPJ010000336.1:0-4939 GCA_038258905.1 Cytophagales bacterium | reverse complement strand
CCATCTGCTAGTGCCTGGGCTTGTTCTTTATATGCTATTTTTAAGTCATCAAAAGTAACAGCCCTGAAACCGGGGCGATTCACATCAGGTGATAAGGAAGCAGTTCTGTTGGTAGGTCCAATTGATCCGGCTACAAATCTTGGGAAATCACTAAACTCTTCTGCTACTTCTTTAGCAATTTTGGCTGATTGATAGTTGAGTTCGTATACCAATGACTCCATATTATAATCAGCCATGGCTATAGTAGTGCCACTAAACGTGTTGGTTTCAACAATATCCGCACCTGCCAGAAAATATTTTCTATGAATTTCTTTTATGACCTCAGGCTGAGTTAGCGAGAGTAAATCATTATTTCCCTTCAGGTCGCTCGGATAATCTTTGAATCGATCTCCTCTATAATCGGCTTCAGAAAATTTATATTCCTGAATCATGGTACCCATGGCACCATCTAAAACGAATATTTTTTTATCTAATAATTTCTTATTGAATTTGCTCATTCTGCTTTGTATTTATCTGCCAGAAAGAGCTAAGGAAAGCTTTCTTATCTTCTCCTGACGAAGCAAGCTTGTCAGGATGGGAGTTAGCACCGTTTCCTTTTGCAATATATGCATTGGAAGGGTTGCTAAGACGTCAAAGGGCCCAATCCCTCAGTCTTTCTGGATAAGTATTACAAATATTGAAAGAAATTGTTGAAGAGAAAAGTTTAGTGATATAAAAATTATTTGATCGAAGGTTTAATTTTAAATATTTACATATCTCATACGTTATATTTACCTCAATCACCAACCTAGTATTTAAGAATATGACCAACCGAAACTACAATCTAATATTTCTGATCTTTATCATTTTACCTGTAACTTCATTTGCGCAAAGACGGAATAGCAATCCCTCCAAAACCCACCTTTCTCTATTTCCCGGTTACAGTAATACTGGTATTCAGGAAATACAGCAAGATTATAAATTATCATTAAACTTAACTTCAGGTATAACCGGCAGTGTTCATGGAATAGAAGTTGGGTTAATTTCCAATTACAACTACGAGAAATTTCAAGGTATCCAACTAGCGGGTTTTGCCAATATTTCTGGAGCTAACAATGTGCTTAACCCCAAAGAAAAATTAGAAAAAACATTCGGAGGCTTTCAGTTTGCAACCTTATTCAATAAAACTTATGGAGATGGAGTGGGGTGGCAAATGGCAAGCTTTAATATGGCTGAAAGCAGTTTTAAAGGTTTTCAATTGGGATTTGTACTCAATAAAAGCAGGGATTTTAATGGAGTGCAAATTGCCGGTCTGATCAATTCTTCCACAATGGGTGCAGCAGGGTTTCAGTTAGCGCCACTTTTTAATTACTCAGGAGGTCAATCTTACGGTATGCAAATTAGCTTATTCAACTATGCACGCACAGGAGGCTTTATCAGCTCCACAAACAGTCTTTTCAATGATTTCTATCAAATAGGCTTGATTAATTTCAGTAAAACTAATAATGGCAACCAAATTGGACTCATCAATATAAGCGGAAAAAATAATGGCGTGCCATTGGGTTTAATCAATATAGATGCTAGCCATGGAAATGTCAGCTTGAGAGCTACGGATATGTTCCTAAGTAATCTGTCGATTTCAACGGGCAGTAAATTTTACACTAACCTTTTGCAAGTAGGCTACAATTTATCAATAAGCGGTCTGCCTGTATGGGGTCTAGGCTATGGAATTGAAAAAGAATGGAGAAACTCCGGCTATAGCCGATTTGTAAGTACTAGTATTAGCTTATGGCAACAAAAACATAGAAATACTAAATTTTTACAAAGCCCGAGAATCCTAAGAACTGAATTCATTTACGGCTTTAAAATATCTAAACTTAGATTTCTTGAAGTAGGCTTAGCTGTAGGTTATCAAATTAATGAATTTAAAGGTGAAACAACTTCTTTGATCTCACAAGGTATCTGGCAGCCCGGAGTGATTTTAGGAATCAGATGATAAAAAGAACAATCGAAAAATGCTTAGTTATAAAAAAAGCCCTGTAACGTAAACATTACAGGGCTCTTAAAATATGACCGAATGACTAATTTACTTCTTAGCCATTGGTTCCTTTTTCCCTTCTACCAAATCACCATCTTGCAAAGTTTTAGATACAGCTAAGAAGGGTCCCTTCACCACTTTATCTCCAGCTTGAAGGCCTTTTTTGATAAAAATAAATTCAAAATCGCTAATTCCGGTTTCAACTTCTGTCATTTTTACTGTGTTGTCCTCTTGTAATACAAAAACCACTTCTTTCTCCTGAGACTTATTAGTCAGTTTAGGAGCATTCGATTCATTTTTGGTAGAATCATTCTCACTAGGTGGAACACGAAGAGAAACAGCTGATAAAGGCACTGTCAACACATCCTTCATAGTTTGAGTCATTATTTCTACGCTGGCCGTCATTCCCGGACGAAAAGGAGAATCCCCTTCTTCTGTAATTAAATCCTCATAAGATTCATTTAATATTTGTACTTTCACTTCAAACTCAGTAACTGCATCATTTGAAGCTTTTTCCTTAGCTGTATTAGCTATTGCAGAAACTATACCTCTAAATTCCTTTTCCATGTAAGTATAAGAATCCACTTCAATGATGGCTGTATCCCCAATATTGATACGAATGATATCATTTTCATTTACATCAACTCGCACCTCCATGTTATTAAGGTTAGCAATACGCATCAATTCAGTACCAGCCATTTGCTGTGTACCTACTACACGCTCTCCTAGTTCTACACTTAATTTAGAAACTGTTCCATCAACAGGAGAATAAATAGTGGCTCTTCGTAGATTTTCTTGAGCTTCTTCTACAGTGGCCATTCCACTTTGCACCTGAAACCTGGCTGCCAAAACACTTTTTTCAGCGGCTACTTTATCATTTTCTGCCACTGAATAATTAGCTTGAGCCGTTTCAAAATCAGACTGTGAAATTACTTTTTCATCAAATAACTGTTTTTGCCTGTCGAAATCTTGCTTGGCTCTTACTGCCTGCGCCTTTGCTCTTTCGTAAGAGGCTTCAGCCTGAGCTAGATTAGCTTTTTGCTGATTCATATTAGCCCTTGATCTGTCCAAAGCACTAATAAAATTATCAGGTCGAATTTTCACCAATAGGTCACCTTTTTTCACCGGGTCACCTTCCTCAACATTTAACTCAATTATTTCCCCAGCTACATCCGGACTTAACTTTACCTCTACTACAGGCTGCACTGTGCCGCTGGCATTTACCTTTTCAATGATTGTTCTTTTTTGAGCTGCCTCAATCTCAACTTTAACTGTTGGAGGTTGACCTATCACCCCTGATTTTTTACCTATTATCGCTGCAACTATTAGCACTATTACAATTGCCAATAAGATATATAATGTTTTTTTGGAAGACTTCTTCTTAGCCATGTTTAAAAATTTAAAGGTTTCCCCTGATAAAAATCCAATACTTTTAATTTAAAAATATAATCGTATTTAGCACGCACCAGGTCAGACCGGACTTGCTCGTAATCATTTTTGATTTGAGTATATTCTACAGCATCTGTAGCACCAAACTCCAACCTTTGTTCTGCATTTTGAAATGCCAATTCTGAGGCCTCCAAACTATTTTCTAGAGCAGAATAAGCTTTAGCTGCAGACTTCACATCTAAATAAGCCTGTTCTATAGTTTGCTGCAATTGATTCTTCGTAGAAATTAATTGAAGTTCGCTTCTTTTTTGATTGATGATGGCCCTTTCCACATTGTTTCTTACTTGAAACTTATTGAATATCGGGATATTCATAGATACCCCTAAAAATCTTCTTTGGTTAAAATCTAACTGATTCCAATAAGTGTTTTCTGTAAATTCTGATGGCACTTCATTTTCAGCTAATACAGGGTAGTCTGTCCCATCTGGCAATCTTACAAATCCTATTTGTTGGGTAATCACCTGATTTTCCGATCCTAAAACCGGAAAAAAAGCAGGAGCTGCACTTGAATAAGCGGTTGATAGTCCAGCATTCAAACTTATTGAAGGATAATAACCACTTTTTGCCACCCCAATTCCATAATACGCAGCTTCTTTTCTAGCCTCAGCCGCTTTAATAACGGGTTGTGCTTGCAAAGCAAAATCGTAAATAGCTGAGGCAGTTTCTACCACTTCACTTTCTTCAGGATCCGGTAAATTAGGAGTTTCAATATCGAACTGAACATCAGCAGAAATTTGTAATAATTGCTTCAATTGTAATGTAGAAAGTTCTAAATTATTCTCTGCCCTAATAATCTCTAATTCATCATTAGCTAATTGCTGTCTGATTTGCAACTGATTGGCTAATGGTAAGGAACCTATTTCAACTTGTCGGTTTACCCTTCTTTCCTGAGATTTAGTAGTTTCTATCCTTAATTTAGCAGTTTCCAATAATTCTTTATTGAATAAGATGTTAGTATAAAAAGTAACCACATCTAAAATCACATCATTTTTGACGCTCTGTAAATCATAGCTAGCTGCTCTAAGTCCTTGCTTATCTCTATTAACGGAATTTCTTATTTCAAAACCATTAAATATAGGGACTCCAGCGCCTATGCTTGCATTTTGAGAATTTATCCCCCGGTCAATAATTGTATTGGTAAATGGGTCAATAGATCGACCGGTAGAAGTATTATAGCCCAAATTACCATTCAAATCTGGTAAACTTCGCATTTTCGATCCAAAAAGGTTAATATCAGCCTCTTCCAGGTCCAATTCAGATTGCTTCACCTGTAAATTATACTCCATTGCATAATCTATACATTGCTCAAGAGTCCATTTTTCTTGTGCAATAAGGGTCAAGGAGCTAAAACAGACTATTATTAAAAAAATAGTTCTCAACATATTAAAAATTCATTTACAATTACGGTTTATTTTTAGGTCAACGTTCAAATATATATAACTATATTTACATATCAATATCAGGAATATAAAT
>JBBSPJ010000335.1:0-4951 GCA_038258905.1 Cytophagales bacterium | reverse complement strand
CATGTACTTTTTATTGCTGCAGGTGCATTCCATGTAAGCAAGCCCTCGGATTTAATTCCAGAGTTGCAAGGTAGGTTCCCGATCAGAGTAGAGCTAGATAGCTTAACAAAAGACGACTTCCTACGCATATTGAAAGAGCCAAAAAATGCCTTAACAAGACAATACATTGCCTTATTAAAATCTGAAGAAGTAGATTTAGTTTTCAATGATGATTCGCTAGAGGAATTAGCAGGAATGGCTTTCCAAATTAATGCTGAAGTAGAAAATATTGGCGCCAGAAGATTGCATACGGTAATGAGTAAGTTGTTGAATGAACTACTCTTTGATGTGCCGGATAAAATTGGACCTAATGCAAAAATTGTAGTCACCAAAGACATGGTAACTGAGAAATTGGCGGGGTTGATTAAGAATAAGGATTTGAGTCATTATATTTTGTAGAATTCTAAAGATCTATCGCAAGTGAAAAAGCTATCTATTTTTAGGAATAGATAGCTTTTTTTAATGTTTATAATTATCGGGTTTTTCAGGAGAAAAAGATAAATCTACCAAAGTTTACAATAGTGAGAAAAAGAGTATCAAACTCCCTGTATAATCATTAGGTGGTTTTTAAGTTACGCTCTATAAAAAGAAACCTGATAGTATCTTCAACCAATAAGCTAGAATATTCTATTAAATCTGAATAGGTCATATCTTACAGAAAATACTAACATCGAAGTACTGTTATACAAAGGATATTTCTTCTGGAAATAGCTGATGGACTCGGTGTATGAAGAATTTGGAAGATTAGCTTCATATGAGGCTGTCAGGTGGAGTCGCCAATAACTGATCTGCAGACCAATATTGTAAGTTGTATTTACATTTCTATTTGACTCGTCCAGATTATTTATAAGTTCAGCTGTACCCTGATGCCTAGATCCATTACGGAATTCTATCAGTTCATTCTCTATATTTACTAAAAAGCTGGGCCTTAAACCTGCCATGATTGACAAGCCAACTCCTTTTACTTCAAATATTTTATATTGAAGAGATAAAAGCAAATTGAAATTATGTGAGGCAACAGAAGAAGCTTTGACAACTGGTGGAAATCCAAATAAACTTTCATACCGATTATAAACTAAATAACCGTTTATTTGATAATTATATCCTATTGTGGCATGAAGGTCAAACTTTTTGCTAATATTATAATCTAAGAAAATACCATAATTATTTTGATAATTACCGACATTTCCATCAGTCATGACGATTAAACTATCTTCAATGATATTAACTCCTACATCATTCCGGTTAACAAAACCAAATTCAGGGCCAATCGAAATATTTTGCGACAAAATTTTTAATGAGAACTGGCATGTAAAAATAAAGAAGAACAAAGCAACCTTTTTCATATCATTTTAGCTTAATGTCTAGTGAAGTAATGAGATATAAATATCTCATTACTTCACAAGATAAATTGATTACAAATTTAAAAGTTATACAAAAAAATAGATTATTTTATTTGAAACTGCAATCTACCAGTATTATAGGTATAATATGCTCCATTCTTATTATCACAGTATTCTACGATTGATTGTCCAAAAGGATAATGTGATTTAGGTATAGTAATTTCTGATGAAAAACCAACAGTTTCAGTAGTCCCTGCTTCTTTATCTTCAAATTTTGAAGACCAATTAAATGTATTTTTAGTTGTTCCACCGGCATCATCTTCTAACCAAGTGAATAACATTGCATCTCCGTAGGTTTCAATATTCCAATTTACTAATTCAGCATCTATATTTAACCATTGAAGATCCTTAACATCTTTTTGCTTAGCATCAAAATATTTTGTAAGGTTTGAGATAGTTCCATTTTTTTGGCCAAATAATATATCTACCCTAAACTCTAAATCATTATTAAACCATCCATCTTTTGCATCTTTATAAACAGTTGAACTATTTAGCTTCAATCTATAAGTTCGGTCTTTAGATGTACTTCTATCTCGATTACAATAATTTTGTGGAGTTCCACCACCAGAACCACCACCTCCGTCTATTGGAATCAGTTCGCAAGCTAAAGCATCATAATACTCTGTTTTAAGGAAATAGTCGTATTCATTAGATTGGAAAACTGGATCTAATATTGGACATCTTCCATTTAAAGCTCTAAAATTATTTATTTGATTATTTCGAGAGACTTCAATTACTCTTTCATTTTCACTTATAATTATCACCAGTTCTTTAGGAGAATTGGATGCAGATAACTCTACATACTCCCCTTGATTATTGAACGCTGGAATAATATCATTAACAATGTTCGTAGGTACATAAGCTATGATGGGTTCTTGACCTTGCACATCCCATCCTTCTGTTAAACCTTCTTCTAATTCAGAAACTGCTATCTGGATTAAAGGATAATAAGCTTGTATGGAATCGAGCAAACTCATTTCACCAGATCTTTTATTACTGGAGCTTTCAAGCTGTAATAAAGAAGACAAATTCAGATAACTGTCTCTATTATTGATTAGTATATTATCTCTTAAGTGAGGAATTAATAGAAAATTGACATCATTATCAAAGCGCATCAGTGCAGTCTTTTTAATAAAGCTTTTAAATTCATCAACATCTTAAAGCTACTCTTTTTGCAACCTCTTTTGCAATATCATTTTTGATGTTTTGAATTTCACTATTATTTGATTCAGAAATAACTACTTCATCAAAATTATTATTGCATGATGCTAAAGCAATTATGATTAGCATAAATGGAAATATAAGAAAATTTTTCATAGTTCATTAAATAAAATTTAAAAATTGATTTAACACAACTTCAATTTAAACTTTAATCAAAAACGTGAAAAGATTGGCCGGAACACTGGGCCCTTGATTGGCTTCAGTCAATGATTTTCACTTTGTAGGTTTGGTCAAAAGTAAAAGTGATCAGCTCTTAATTTTGTTCGATTGCTACTTCTTTTTTAAAAAGTTCTTTTCGAGTTGATGTCACAATCAAATAGAAAAAAAATACAAAAACAAAATTTATCACATTAAATTTTTAGCAATTAGTGTACATTCGTAGAAATATTATAGAATTCTTGGAAATTTCACATGCCTTTCAATCAATTGCTTATCATACTCTTTCAGATTTAATCGATGAATATTTGTGATACAAATTGTTGAAAAACCATCAAAACCTTACAACAGACAAACGATGGTTAAACGCCAATCTTACTACTTAGATTTCGTGATTCAGCTTGTACTTTACGTTAAAATGCCAAGCACTTTTTCTCTATGGTAATTTCGCAGTAACACCTCTTCTATAAAACCGTTGTTCTTCATAGCACATTAATTGAAGGAGTAAATTCATTTAAAAAGCAATATAACTTAATGAAAACATTATTCATTATTACAGGTAGTAGCAAAGGCATAGGAAAAGGGTTGGCGGAATTTGCTTTAAAAGAGAATGACTATGATGTAATTGGTATCAGCAGAACGCATAGCATTGAACATACAAATTATAAAGGCCTCTCTTATGATTTGTCGGATGTGGCGCAACTGCAAACAGATGCTGAAAAATTGCTTCGATCGGAAAATAGCTACGAAAGAGTAGTTTTGATCAACAATGCGGGCACCTTGGGCGATGTAAAGCATTTAGGGAAAATTAAACCTGCAGCTATTACGCAATTATTTAATTTAAATGTAACGGCCCCCATCCTACTCATGAATGCATTTATGAGGCTTTACGCAGATTTTAAGGGTGAAAAAATCATCATCAATATAAGTTCTGGTGCCGGCAAAAGCCCTGTAGATGGCTGGTCAGGTTACTGCGCTTCAAAAGCAGCATTAGATATGGCTACCAAAGTGGCAGCGAAAGAAGCGGAAATGGATCAATCAGGGTTTCGCATTCATGCCATAGCACCGGGAGTAGTAGACACTGAAATGCAAACACAATTAAGATCAGCCGATAGAAAGGAATTTAGTGGAGTAGATAAGTTTAAGAATTTAAAAGAAAATCAGGAGCTCAGCTCGGAAGCGGAGGTTGCAGAAAAGTATTTTTACATATTAAATAACCTCAATAAATACAAAGATCCTATTTTAGATGTAAGGCATCTTTAACGCGAAAAATTCAACTAAAATATTCGACCTTGATTTTTTTGATTACTTTTTTGCTTGAGTAATCGCATTCTAGCCAGCCAAAGGCTGGTCAGCCTCTGGCTAAAACTCATCCCGATTCCGCTCCGCAGAACCAGCCTTCTCTTTTATTAAGAGAAGGGAATATTGGCAGACATCTTTTTAAAATAGTGATTGAATTTCTTATGAAAATTTTAAAAGAAGAGATTGATTTATACGAGATTTCTCCCCTGTATTCTCGGCCTGTCCCCACAAATTGCGAAATAAAAAGGTACAGTAGCTACTCTCAATAGGGTATGAGGCATTTTATCATAATTTTCAAAGTTCAAAACTTCAGTTAGTATTATTTAATCGTTATATTTTTGTAATTGATTTATTAACATTCTTTCACTTTCTTCCGTTTTCATGATTAAATGAAGTTACATATAAAAAATATGGTTTGCGACCGCTGTATTATGGTGGTTCAGTCACTAATGGAGAAATCTAATTTTGCAATAGCTAAAGTGGAGCTAGGTACAGTTGAATTAAAAGAAAAAGCCTCCTCCAAAGAAATCGAAAATCTGAATACTGAATTAAAGAAAGTAGGTTTTGAATTACTAGGTGATAAGGACAGCCAACTGATTGAGAAGATCAAAAAAACCATTATTGAGCTAATTCAACATAGAAATAACGATTTAAAAATCAATCTTTCCGACTATTTAAGTGAGCAATTGCAGCATGACTATCATTTTTTAAGTCACTTATTCTCCTCTTTTGAAGGTACTACTATAGAGAAATATTATATCACCCAAAAAATTGAAAAGGTAAAAGAACTCTTAATTTATGATGAATTAAGCCTCAATGAAATTTCTCAT
>JBBSPJ010000334.1:0-4953 GCA_038258905.1 Cytophagales bacterium | reverse complement strand
GTATGCTGCTCCCATTCTTTCAAAAACGGTTCCATTCCATGAATTTTCATCGTGATTTGATGTGAAATACATACGAAAAGCAGTGGAATCGTATTTTTCATAGTCTCTTTCCAGGTAACTAAATACAGAGTCTACAGTGGCCTTGCCTTGAGCTAGGTTATTCAATAGATGGTGGAATTCCCATCCATAAGTCATGTGAAAACCAGCTTCATGCATTTTATGCTCATCCCATTCAGCCAGCATAAATACATCTTTTGTTGCTTGCAAGCTATCTATAGCCATTTTCCAAAATTCATTGGGCACCATACCTGCCACATCGCAGCGAAATCCATCTATATCTGTTTCAGTAATCCACCACTTCATTTCCTGCATCATGGCTTGGTGCAATTCAGAGTTTTCGTAATCAAGATCTGCTACATCTGTCCAATCGGCTTCGGGAGATTGTAAATTACCAAGGGAGTCTAAATTATAATATTCCGGATGTGCCCCTGCCCAATGATGGTCGTAGGCAGTATGGTTAGCCACCCAATCTAAAATAACCAGCATATCGTTCTCATGTGCTTTTTCTATTAAAGCTTTGAAATCGCTCAGTTCACCAAAACCAGGATTGATAGCTGTATAATCTTTAATAGAATAATAGCTCCCAAGCGGTTCTTTTCTGTTTTTATTACCAATAGGCTGTACCGGCATAATCCATAAAATATCAACCCCCATGTTTTTCAGTCTGTCCATGTGTGGAATAAATGCTTGCAAAGTGCCTTCAGGGGTATATTGGCGAATATTCACCTCGTAAATATTCATGTCTTTGGCGCGCTCGGGAAAAGTTGCAGAAGATTGAGTTTCAGTTGGCTTATTTTCATTTTGGCAAGCCGTGAATACAATAAATAAAAGGTAAATAGTGTATTTTAAAGATGTTCTCATTAACAATTATTAAAAAGTAAAATTATGAGACTGATATGTTCTCTTGATCATGAAAAAATTACCAACTAACAATGATTTCAGTATCAGAATTATCAAATATAGCTTGAGGTAAGTCGCTCACTTTAAGATTAATCCTTTCAGCATCCGGAAGTGGATCGAAATTGGATATTTGATCTATAAAATTAAAATCTTTTTTCTCTAAAGGTATAGTTTGCTGGTTTACGAAGATTTTACCGTTTAATTTACCTTCAAAGCCGTGGAAAAACACCTGTACTGATTTGTATTGCGTATTGTAAGTTCCGGTTTTCTCTTTCAAAACTAATTGATTTTCTTCCGGCTGAAATACTATATCTCTTTTGTAGAATTCCCCACTTACATGGTTGAAAGTGCTTCCGTCATCTTCATAATATTCAAATACGTTTTCCTTTTTACCTCCATAAATATGCAGGTGTAGTGTGGTATTTCTATTATTGGAAAGGCTTTCTAATTTATCCTGCATTGGAATAATGGCAGAGGATTTCACAAATACAGGTAGTCTCTCAATTGGGCATTCTACTATTACCTCCTGGTTACCTCTATAAAAAGTATCGTCAAATAAATCGTACCATTCGCCTTCAGGAAAATAAACTTTAGCTAAATTTACCTTACTGGCAACAGGAGCCACCAAAATATCTGAGCCAAATAAATACTGATTTTGATATAAGTGAGAGTAGATTTTATCGTCATGCGGGTAATTAATGGCCAAACTACGAGCCACAGGAGTACCTTTTTCATGTGCCTTATGAAAAGCAGCATAAATATAAGGCATCATCTTATAGCGTAGGTTAATATAGTTTCTTGATATTTCTTCTACCTCTTCTCCGTAAGCCCAGGGTTCTGAATCACGGCTATTGATCATAGAATGGCCGCGGAAGAAAGGTGCAAAGGCTCCAATAGAAATCCAGCGGGCAAATAATTGGCTATCTGCTTCACCGGCAAAGCCCCCTATATCGTAGCCGGAAAACGCTACTCCTGCCATTCCTAGACTATTGACTAAGCGTACGCCTAAGAGCATGTGTTCATCATCGGCTACATTATCACCTGTCCATACTGCTGCATAGCGTTGAATGCCGGAAAAGCCTGCTCTTGTTAAGTTAAAGATTCTTTTATTGGGTGTATTTTTCTTAGCTCCTTCGTAGGCACTTTTCGCCATAAGCATGCCATACACATTTCTGGCTTTACGGGTAGAGGCTTTTTTTCCTTCAAAATCAAATTCCATTAAATCAGGTAAATACTGTCCCCAGGTGGCTATTTCATTCATGTCATTCCAAAGGCCTTCAATTCCCATATCAGTATACACTTTTAGCTTTTCAGCCCACCAATCCCTTGTACTTGGCTTGGTAAAATCAGGGAAATGACACCATCCCGGCCACACTTCGCCTTCATAGTATTCTCCATCAGGATATTTGATGAAAACATCATCTTTTTTACCTGATTCGTAAGCGTCATAACCGTCTTCAATCTTGATGCCCGGATCACAGATAACTACCACTTTAAATCCCATATCCTCCAATTGCTGGAGCATAGATTTTGGGTTAGGGAAATCTTTTTTGTCCCAGGTGAAAATTTTATACTGCTCCATGTGATGGATATCTAGCACAATTACATCCGCAGGAATTTCCTTCTCTCTAAAGAATTTTGCAATACTAATTACTTCTTTATCAGGCTTGTAGCTGTACCTGCATTGCTGATAACCCAAACTCCAAATAGGAGGGAGTTCCATTCTGCCGGTAAGGTTGGTATATGATGAAATTATTTCCTCTACGTTTTCTTCAAAAATAAAATAATAGGACATATCTCCCTGATCGGCCGAAAAGCTGGAAAACCTTCTGTTGGAAGCGCCAAAGTTAAAATGTGATTTATGGGAATTATCGAAATAGATACCGTAAGCCAGTTGATTTTGTATGCCTATATAAAAAGGAGTAGTGCAATAGAGTGGGTCGCTATCCGGCGGGTAGCCGAAGTGATCCGTATTCCAGTTTTGGTAACCATGGCCTTTTCTATCTAGCGGACCTGTTTTCTCACCCAATCCGACAAATCGTTCTCCTTCCTGCAATTTTTTATAGGTAGTTACTTGCTCACCAATCCATGAAGTGCCTAAAGCGTGATCATCTTCATTGATGATTTTGCCTTTTTTATCCTTGAAAATTACTGTAAAGGGCTCTTTTTTAATGACTACCGATAGTTTGTCAGTATGTAATTCAAGTAAATCATTTTTATCGGCAGTAGAAAAATCAATGCCTGAGGGTTTCGAGATTACAGCATAAGAATGCTCGTCTAGCTCTTCATTTTTACTTAGGTGTATCTTTATAATACCATCTTGTACTACAGAAATTTTAAAAAATGCATGCTCAGTAGTGCCCACCATACCATTATGAACAATTTCATAATGCGTTATTTTTCCACAATGTTGGTTGAGTTCTGTAGTTTTAATGGTTTGTTGAGAAATCATATAATTCAATTCAGTTAAAGCGCTAAACTATTTATAAAAGTAGAATAAAAGCTTACTAAACCGTTTAAAAATGACCGCAAACGATTGCGGTTACGATTGCGAAATGAAGGTAGGGAAATTTTGTTAAATATTCATGTATTCTCAGATCTGCAAATCAATGCAAAAACACCTTTGTCTCCCAAGGTCTGTGGCTCACAGACCTTTTATTAAATGGTTAAAATAAACTACGATAATCAGTTAGAATACTAAAATCATCGATACCAGTATCGTAAAATTTTGCTGAAGACCATTTATACTTTTCAGGACTTGTAGCAAGATTCCACCTATCTTGAAGAGGGTTTTCATGGATATATTGAATTTTTTGCTCCATTTTTTTTCTGTTATCGAGTAGTATAGCTAATGGATCTCTCTGCCATATTCTATAACTTCTTTCATTTTCCTTAACTTTAAAATAGTTTAAAACTTTTGGATGATTCATTTTTAAATCGTTCACCAATAAATGAGCTGTGGCTTTATTAAAACTAGCATGGGGCTTTTCTTTTCCATTTAGCTTATTATGCCGCCAAACTAAATGAATATGATTGGGCATAATCACAAAGGCAAATACTGTTATTAACCCCTTAGCGATTAAAATGCTTAAATTGTCAATGATTAATATTTTATATTTATCAGGTTTTAATAGCTTTTTCCAGTCTTTAATTGAAGATGTCCAAAAATATACTTCATGTAAATACATTTTTGAATTACGATCTTTATGAAATAGGTTCTCTGACATGTAGGTAGTTTTGGCATATAAAATTAACTTTTAAATATATATGATTTTAGAGAAAACAGAAAACTAAAATTCTTGAAAGTGATGTAGGAAGTGTTCTGTGTGCCACAGACCACGGGAAAGAGCATCAATAGAGGCAAATGTTGTAGGAAAGAATGTATTAATATACAATTTTCAATTTACAAAAAAAGCATAATTGCCTGCCTCGATTCCCAAGGTCTGTGGCTCACAGACCTTTTAGGAAATGTCTATAATAAAGTGCGATAATCAGTTAGAATATTGAAGCTGTCGGAGTTTATATTATAAAATTTTAGAGCCAATGATTACATTATAGTTGGCTAAAAACCTCGTATAGGTAAATTAGGTTGGATTTTGGCTTTGGAAAGGTGTTCTGTATGCTACAGACCACGGGAAAGAGCATCAAGTATTGGCAAAATGGCAGCAAAAAAATTAGAACACACTATTCAAAACGAATAAAAAGATGACAATAACCTACTCCGGTCCCCAAGGTCTGTGGCTCACAGACCTTTGTGGAAAGGTATTGAAACAACTAAACCGTAGCCTTCTTCCTCAAAGAAGACTCCCTCACCACCAAATTGGTTTTTAGTGAAATAGTTTCCGTAATCGCTTCTTCATCATCTCCAAGAGCTATTTGTTTCATGAGCAATCGTGTGGCTTCTTGCCCCATTTTAAAACCGGGTTGAGTAACGGAGGATAAGGCCGGCTGAATTAAGCTGGAAAAACGCCAGTTGCTAAAACCTACTATGGC
>JBBSPJ010000333.1:0-4957 GCA_038258905.1 Cytophagales bacterium | reverse complement strand
GGTGATTTACCCTGTACCGGCAAGGGACCATATTAAAGTACAGCGACAGGAAGAAATTTATTCCCCTATTGCATGGCGCATCATCAGCACCACGGGAGCAATGGTAAAAGAAGGCCGCTACAGAGGAGGCTCTAATGTAGTGGACATCAATATTGCAGGCCTGAATGCTGGCATTTACCTGCTTCAAATGACCAGTAGCGAAGGGCAACTGCAAAGAAAGTTCGTGAAGGAGTAGGGGTGTTTCTATCCGTAGTTTTAGCGCAGCGAACTACGGATTAATAAATATAAATGAGTCTGCAACTCAGATTAAGAATAAACGTGAAATTTCAGATACATTAAATTTTCGTCAACCTCGAGTCAGAGACTCTGGTTTATTGCTAAATCCCTAGAGCCCTGCGGAACTCTAAGGATAGTTTAAATTTTTTCCTCTGCGCAAAACACTGACGATAAATGTCAGTATCAAGGACTTTGCGTCTCAGCGCCTATGCGAGAAAAAGAATCGCTTTAGCGATAAAAAACACAGCATTTTTGCGAGAAAGCAGAAAGTTGTTTCTTTTTTTATCTTTTTTATTCAAGCACGCAGCAAATTTATATAACCATCAGATAAAATATTATCAAAATTGCTCAGATAATTTAACATAAATAGTTAATTATGTAGCTTCTACAATAAATCAATTCCCTATCCCTATGAAATCATTCATTTATTTCCTTTTCAGCCTTTCACTTTTATTACCTGTTGAATTAATTTCCCAGGAAAGCCCCCTTTGGATGCGCTACCCAAGCATTTCCCCTGATGGAAAACAAATCGTATTTACCTATAAAGGCGATCTGTTTTTGGTAGCCTCTTCTGGAGGAGATGCCAGGCAGATAACTTTCCATGAAGCGCATGACTTTATGCCGGTTTGGAGCAAAGACAGCAAAAATATAGCATTTGCATCAGATAGATACGGCAATTTTGACCTCTTTATAATGGAAGCTGCAGGTGGAGCAGCGCAAAGGCTGACGTTTCACTCTAACGATGAATACCCCTATTCCTTTTCTGCAGATGATAAAAACATTGTTTTTGGTGCCTTAAGGCAAGATTTAGCAGAACATAGACAATTCCCTACCGCTGCAATGCATGAGGTATATCAGGTGCCGGTTGAAGGTGGCAGAGTAGACATGCTTTGGACTATTCCGGCAGAGCTCATACAATTTAATAAAGCAGGAACGCTTGCTATTTACCATGATAAAAAGGGAGGCGAAAATGAATGGAGAAAGCATCATCAGTCTTCCGTAGCAAGAGATGTTTGGCTTTATAATAAGGAAGATAATAGCCATAAAATAATCACTGAATTTTACGGAGAAGATAGAAATCCTGTTTTTTCGCCCGATGAAAAGACCATTTATTACCTAAGTGAGCAATCAGGCACTTTTAATATTCATAAAATGGATTTTGATAATCCTAAGGACAATTCACCCATCACTCAATTCAAGGATCATCCGGTTCGTTTTTTGAGTATTGCAGACAGTGGTTTAATGAGTTTTGGCTACGATGGTGCGCTTTATACCGTAAAAGAAGGTGAGCAACCTCAAAAATTAAAGGTTCAATTACGCAGTCAGGATGTTTCCAATAAAGACAGCTTCATTGCCATCAATGGCGGTGTGCAGGAAATGTCAATTTCCCCCAATGGTAAAGAAGTTGCTTTTATAGCTCGCGGAGAGGTTTTTGTGACCTCTGTAGATGGAAAAATGACCAAAAGAATAACCAATACGCCTGCGCAGGAAAAATTTGTGGAGTTTGCACCTGATGGCAAATCAGTTATTTATGCAAGAGAAGAAAATGGTAAATGGACTACTTTTCAAACTGAAAAACAAAGAATTAAAGAGGAACCCTTTTTCTTTGCCTCCACTTTGTTGAAGGAAGCAAAAGTTATCGATAATGCTAAAGAAAACTATCTGGCTAAATACTCTCCCGATGGTAAAAAAATAGCCTATATAGAAGATAGGAAGACGCTAAAAGTAATAGATCTTGCATCAAAGGAAGCAGTTACTTTATTAACTTCTGCTGAATTATTCCACATGAGAGATGGCGACCAGTATTTTACATGGAGCCCGGATAGCAAATGGCTTTTAGCTACTTATAATCCTACGATGCCTAATGCGGAAGTTGTTTTACTAGATGCCAGCGGTAAAAAGGAAACGCGAAATTTAACCCAAAGTGGCTATAGTGATTATTATCCTAAATGGGTAAATGAAGGCAAACAGATACTCTGGTTTAGCAATAAGGATGGTCTGAAAAGCTTCGCCACAAGCGGTGGTTCGCAAACGGATGTGTATAGCATGTTTTTTACTCAGGCTGCCTGGGATAAGTTTCAACTGGACAAGGAAGATTATGATCTGCTGCAGGAAATTGAAAAGCTAAATAAGAAAGAAGAAGAAAAGGAGGAAGAATCTGAAAAAGACAAAAAGAAGAAGGATAAGAAAGAAGAAGAAAAAAAACCAGAAGATTTGAAATTTGAATGGGATCAATTAGAAGAGAGAAAAGCCAGATTTACTATACACTCTTCCTCATTAAGTGATGCGGTTTTATCGAAAGATGGTGAAAAAATATACTATTTAGCCCGATTCGAAGAAAACTATAACCTTTGGAGCACAGAATTAAGGACCAAAGAAACCAAAATGGAGCTTAAGTTGGATGCTAAATACGGCAGAATAATGTGGGATAAGGAAATGAAAAACTTATTTCTCTTAAGTGATGGTAGTATTTCAAAAATCGATCTTGAAAAAAGTAAACGAGAACCTATTAAAATTAGTGGTGAGATGACCTTGGATAAGGAAGCTGAGTTGGCCTATATGTTTGAGCATATCTGGATCAGAACCAATGGTATTTTTTATATTTCCGATATGCATGGGGTAGATTGGGACAGTTTAAAAACAGTTTATGCTAAATTTCTTCCTCATATTGGCAATGGTTATGAATTTGCAGAAATGGCTTCTGAAATGTTAGGTGAATTAAATGCTTCTCATACCGGTGCACGCTACAATGGCAGCATAAGCAATGGTGATGCAACCGCCTCTTTAGGTGTTTTTGTAGATTACAAACATAAAACTGCAGGGATTAAAATTACTCAGATTATAAAAGGAGGTCCTTTAGATAAAGCAGCCTTTGAGGTGAAAGCTGGGGATATTATAGAAAAAATTGACGGAATAGAGGTAGCCGCGGATAAGGATTTTGCTATTTACCTCAATAGAAAAGCAGACAAATTTACTTTGCTGGAAATTTACAATCCTACAACAAAAAAACGTCAGCAGATTACTGTAAAACCTATCAGCTTGGGGGCTGAAAGGAGCTTACTTTACAAAAGATGGGTAAAACAAAATCAGGAGGAGGTAAAAAAATTGAGTGATGGTAAATTAGGCTATGTACATATTCCCGGAATGAGCGATGGCCCCTACCGAAATACCTATGAAGAAATGATGGGCAAATACCATAATACAGAAGGGGTGATTGTAGATACTCGTTTTAATGGCGGTGGCGATTTAGTAGCGGACCTAGCCATGTTTTTTACCGGCGAAAAATTCCTTACTTATGCCACAGAAGAAAGAGAAGTAGGCTATGAACCTACCTTCCGCTGGACGAAGCCTACGCTAGCCATGTTTAATGAAGGAAATTATAGCGATGGTAGCTGCTTTGCCTGTGGTTACAATGAGTTAAATATTGGTAAAACAGTAGGAATGGCCGTTCCGGGCACCTGCTCCTTTGCCGGCTGGGAAGGTTTACCCAATGGATCTTATTGGGGCACTGTACCGGTAAGCGCCAAAAATAAAGAAGGCGAATGGCTCGAAAACCTTGAAGCTAAACCGGATATTGAAGTCAAAAATATGCCGGGTGTAATCGATCAAGGTCGTGATCAGCAATTAGAAAGAGCGGTGGAAGAGTTACTGAAAGATGTAAAATAATTCAAGCAAATGGTCTGAAAATCTAAAATAGCACAACATAATGATGGTTTTAAGCAAATAATATGCGCAATCGATTGCATTTTCTAATCTTTCATTTATCTTTACCTTATATCCTTTTTAAGGAGCAATTATTGTTAAATCAAAAATACAAATATCATGAGCTACAATATGTTACATGCGGTACACCAAAGCCAGGCAAAAACTTTTGGAACAGAAGATTTAAGAAAGCATTTTTTAATTGAAACAATATTTAAAAAAGATGAGCTAACTGCTACTTATACTTTGTACGATCGACTTATTGTAGGGGGAGTAATGCCCGTAACAAAAAATATTAAACTACTAGCCTTGGATACTTTAAAGGCTGAAAATTTCTTGGATAGACGTGAAATAGGTATTTTTAACGTGGGTGATACCGGTAAGATTACAGTAGATGGCACCGAATATGAACTCCAAAATCAAGAGGTACTTTATATCACGCGTGGAGCGAAAGATGTAGAATTTTTGAAACCTGCCACCGGCCAACCCTACTTCTATTATAATTCTGCACCTGCTCACAGGTCATTTACCACAAAAAAGATCACTAAGAAAGAGGCAGAAATAGTTGAATTGGGTAGTCTTGAAGGTTCCAATCACAGAATAATCAACAAATTATTAGTGAACAGCGTGGTGGAAACCTGCCAATTACAAATGGGACTTACAGAATTAAAAAAGGGAAGTGTTTGGAATACTATGCCAGCGCATGTGCACGACAGAAGAATGGAAGCTTATTTCTACTTTAATTTACCGGAAGAACACATCGTTTCTCATTATATGGGTGAGCCTCAGGAAACACGTCATATATGGCTAAAAAATCATCAAGCCGTAGTTTCTCCGCCCTGGTCGATTCACTCTGGAGCTGGCACTACCAACTACTCCTTTATATGGGGGATGGCCGGCGAAAACCTGGATTATGGAGATATGGATATGGTTTCAACAAAAGAAATAAGATAATTATGACTTTATTTGATTTAAAAGG
>JBBSPJ010000332.1:0-5041 GCA_038258905.1 Cytophagales bacterium | reverse complement strand
TGGCTGATAAGGCACGACTGCTGTAGCACTATAATTTAGCTGGTCATCGATATTACTTTGCTTAAAAACTGTAGTACCATCCTCAGGGTTTTGTACAGGTACTTCTGCTATAAAATCAGAAGTAACTCCGTAATTTAGTACCAGGTTATACTGTTTCATAAATGTTTGTGTAACACTAATTGAATGGGTGTACTGTGGTCTTAAATAAGGATTACCTTGAGCAGAGGTATAAGGATCAAGATAAAAAATAAAAGGGTTTAAATTTTCATAGTTCGGTCTGTCAATTCTTCTGCTATAATTATAGTTTACCTGATACATTTCCGAAACATTATGCTGCAAAAAGAAACTTGGAAATAGGTTGAAGTAGTCTCTTGGATTTACAGTATTTAAAGTGAGAGACTCTCCCTCTGAAAAAGTTTGCTCTGCTCTTAAACCAGCCTTATAGCTCAATTTTGAACCAATAGCTCCAGAAAAACTGGTGTAGGCGGCTGCAATATTCTCTGTATAGATGAAATGATTTGATCGGGTAATATCTAACTCTCTACCAGACTCTTCAATCTCATAAAATTCCAAATTATTATCTGAAACTACAGAACTAAATTTAATTCCTGCCTCTAATTTAACTTTAGGAAATATTTTCTTCTCGAAATCTAATTGACCTGAAATGATATCGTATCGCGTAGGGTTATTAGTTTCTAATCTTTCAATTTCTGAAGGGCTACCAGATTGATCATAGAAATAACTATTCTTAAAATCTGCTCCTCCTCTGTTAATCAGTTGAATATAATTAAAATCTGCTGTTAGTTCCGTACCCACGGTATCCATTTTAAAAGTATAATGTAGGTTCCCTTGGGCATTGTAAAATTGATTCTGTATATAATTCTCAGAAATAATTCTGAACTCTTCTCCGCCTTCATTTAAATCAGAGTCAAACCTGAAGTCATTATACGCATCTTGCCCGTAAAAATTTAGCATTACTCCTATAGAATGGCTGTCATTAATGTCGTAATCAGTACCTAAACGCATAGAAGGCACTTTTCTAACGTTATACTCTTTTGCTTTCTGATCAAAAATAGTTACTAACCCTGAGTTTTGTTCTATTTCGCGGTAAAATCCGCCATCTCGAATTCTACCTCTTTGTGCCATATCTGCATTTACAAAAGAGTTCCACTTTCCGGTTTTATGATTCAGCTGAACGCCCAGGTTACCATTATTTATTTCGTTATACCTATAGCCCATATTAACACTCCCATTTAAGCCTGAAGTAGTGTTTTTCTTTAGAGTTATGTTAATAATACCGGCATTTCCTTGTGCATCGTACTTAGATGATGGGTTATTGATGATTTCGATGTTTTTAATATTCTCAGCAGACATCCCTTGTAGCATATTTTGAAGATCTGCAGCAGATAAATAAGTTCTTCTATTATCAATCATAATAAGTACCCCTCCTTTTCCATTGAGTAGGATATTCCCATCCTGATCTACAAAAACTCCAGGAGATTTCTCTAAAACTTCATAAGCAGAGGTACCCGCAGCCATTGCTGTTCCTTCCACAGAAACAATCATTTTATCAGCTTCTACTACAACAAGTGGTCGTAATGCCTTTACCTCCACAGCATTCATTACTTCAATATCTTCACTTAATTGAATCTCACCAATTTTAAATTCATGTTGCTTATCATTTAATTCAAAAGTATTAGTGAAATGATTTTTAAAACCAACAGCAGATACTTTAATATATAACTGTTGGCTCTGATTCACTCTTATTTCAAAACCTCCTGATTCTGAAGTAACTGTTCCCGTTAACATAGTTGAATCAGGTAAACTGTACACAACTACATTACTATAGGGTAGAGGATTTTGATTTTCGTCCTGAATTTTACCGGTAATTTTACCGGTAGCGTTTTGTGCTATTGTTTGCGACCCAATAAGGGTGAGTAGAATTATTAGAAAAGTCTTCATGTGCAATAAGGTTTTAATGTTCTTAGTTTTCAATAAGTAGATGTACTTATGCCAACAAACGATGCACGGATGGTGCCATTTTCTTTCAATGGCTTAATTCTGATTTAAATGGGGGTTTTTAGGAATAGCGAATTGCTTACTGTTCATAAGTGAACAGAGATGATTTATATAAGCGAACACCTGGACTAGAATTTATCCTTATTATGAATATGAATGTGAATAGAAATTTAGAAAATAAAAAACCCACCAATATTACCATTGATGGGTTTGAGATCAAAAAAAAAATCGGGTTGTTTATGCTATAATTCCCATATCTCGTCCTATACTTTCAATTTCATCTAATGTATATTTCAATTGCTCTATGCTAAAGCCAGCTGTAACAGTCATTCTAACACGGGTCAGTTTTCTTGGTACTGCCGGATAAGGAACAGGATTTACAAAAATATTCTTTTGATGCAATCTATAAGTCATCTCCTTCACCTTATTATCATCGCCAATAATTATTGGGAAAATAGCTGTTTCGGCATTTCCAATATTAAATCCGGCAGTGGTTAGACGTTCTTTCACATATTTAATATTTTCCCAAAGCTTATCCATTCCGGCTTTTTGCTCTGTTATTAAATTAAGTGCCTCTAATGATGCAACTACTGATGGAATATAAGGAGAAGTCGAAAACATAAAACTTCTGCTGGTATATTTCAAATAATTGATTAACCGTTCGGATGCTGCAACATATCCACCAATGGATCCAACAGCTTTACTCAAGGTTCCGGTTATAATATCTACCTTGCCTTCTAATCCGAAATGCTCCAATGTGCCTCTACCTGTTTTACCAATTACGCCAGTAGCATGTGCTTCATCAACCAGAACCCATGCTCCATAATAATGAGCAATATCCAATATTTCGTGTAGTTTCACTATGTCTCCATCCATTGAGTACACCCCATCAACTACCACTAATTTATTGATATAATTATTTTGATTATTCTTTAATACCTTTTCTAAAGAAGCAGGATCATTGTGTTGGAAAAATTTCTTATTGGCGCCCTTACTACCATCAATTAAACTGGCATGAGCAAACATATCATAAATAGCCACATCCCTGTGTCCTAATAAGCCTGAAATTGTCCCATAGTTCGCTCCATAGCCTGAGCTATAAACAATGGCTGATTCCATACCCTTCATGTCAGCAATCTTTCTGGCTAATTGCTTAATTATGTTCATGGAACCACTTAACAGTGGCACACCACCAGCACCACCACCATATTGTGGAGATAATTCCTTTACTTTCTCCCAAATTCTTGGGTGTTGAGTAAGGTTAAGATAATCATTAGAGGCAAAATTCAACATTTCTCTCACCTCTCCTGTTTCAGGATCCACTACTTTGGATATTACTTTAGAACCATTTAAGGATTCTCTTTCATATAAAAACCGATTTTGAGACTTCATATCCGTGAACCAGCTATTCATCATATCCATCCTACTATCCCACTCTGCGTACTCCAGTTTAGGATCTCCTGTAAAATTATAAAGTGAATACTTGTTGGCATCGATTTCTCCATTTTTAGAGATATCGAAATAAAGATGATCTAAATTTTCATCATCGAATAAATGGTAATGTTTTTTGGGATTTTTAAGATTTTCCGACATAGTAATTAGTTTTGGTGTTTATTTTTATCTTAAACAAAGCTAGTAATAAAATAATTTAATGCTTTAACAGCTTTTATATTTCAATGTAATCTATTTGTTAAGATTATGTTCAAATTTATAACCTTGCAGCTAAATGTTAATTAAAAAAATAAAAGAAGAATATTTCAATCAACTGACAAACAACGTCCTACTAAAATAAAGCGCTTAATTTTGTTTATTCAAAACTCAAATAATTGTTGGTTAAAAAAATACAATAGGTACCGTTTATTAAAAAATATACTAATTAGGTAGGATTTGACGTAATTATTATTACTTTAATACAGATATTGAAATGTACCTAGGTATCTGTACATAACAAATCTCCTTTGTAATGTGTAATATTGAATCGAAAACCAAAAATAGTTATATAATGAAATTTGAAACCAAAAATAATTTAAACAGGGTTATTTGTACAACTGAATATCAACCCGCTAACAACTGGGTTTTTTGTGACTGGGATGGCTTTGCTAATGTAGACGCCATGAAATCCTGGGGACTCGAATTTGCTGACCTTTTGAAGAAAACGAAATGCGCGTATTTGCTAAATGACGATAGTAAATCAACAGGGCCATGGACTCAGGCAATGGAATGGATTGAAACCATTTTAATTCCTAAGGTAATCGCTAACGGTTTAAAATATTATGCGCATGTGGTATCTGCAAATACGTTTTCTGCGATGTCATCTAAAGAATTGAACATTAAAATAGGAGGCACATTGGAAATGGCTACATTCAAAAATGTAGAAGAAGCCAAAGCCTGGTTAAAAAGTAAACAATAAGCAGTGTACATTTAAAGGATAAAATTGAGCCGTGAATATGAATTTGCGGTTTTTTTATTTCTTTATTTTCACTTCACATCTTTGATCTTTCAACATTTCTATTTCCTTTGAAAGTGTGAAATCTGTTTTTTCCTGTTCCATCTGTTTTCTGAAATTATTTTTCAATTCCTTTCTTTTAATTGCTTCAGCAAATCTTCTTATATCTGTTTCAGTTTCAAGCATTAAAGGGGGTACCGATATTAATTCACCTTCATCATTTTTAGCAACCATAGTCAGGTAACTTGTGTTGGTATGTTTCACATTGGAGTTCCTTACATTTTCGGCAATTACCTTAATACCAATGACCATACTGGTATTGCCAACATAATTAACAGAGGCTAACATTGAAACTAAATCACCAACTTCTACAGGTTGCAAAAAATCCACATCATCTACAGATACTGTTACACAGTAAGCTCCACAATGTTTAGTAGCACAAGCATAGGCTACTTTATCCATTAAAGACAATAGAATACCTCCATGTATTTTTCCGCCAAAATTGGCATAAGACGGTATCATTAATTCAGTAATTGTGGTACGCGAAAATTCAGGAGATTTTGCTTTCATTATGAG
>JBBSPJ010000331.1:0-5074 GCA_038258905.1 Cytophagales bacterium | reverse complement strand
TACAATACTTCCTACACAGAAAATGTTGTTTCTTATGTAAACAATATAAACACCTATGAAGGTGGTACCCACGTTTCCGGTTTTAGGAGAGCATTAACCCGTACATTAAAAACCTATGCTGATAAATCGGGCTTGCTGGACAAGCAAAAAATTGAAGTAGCCGGTGACGATTTCCGTGAAGGTCTTACCGCTATTATTTCTGTAAAAGTAGCAGAGCCTCAATTTGAAGGGCAAACAAAAACGAAATTAGGTAACTCTGATGTAATGGGAGCAGTAGAGACATGTGTTTCTGAAGTGCTGCAAAATTACTTAGAGGAAAACCCAAGAGAGGCCAAAATGATCGTTCAAAAGGTTATTTTAGCAGCTCAGGCGCGTCATGCAGCGCGTAAGGCTCGTGAAATGGTGCAACGGAAGAATGTAATGAGTGGTTCCGGGTTACCGGGTAAACTAGCCGATTGCTCAGAAAAAGACCCTGCTATTTCTGAGATATACCTTGTAGAGGGAGATTCTGCAGGTGGATCAGCTAAGCAAGGACGTAACCGTAAATACCAGGCTATTCTTCCTTTAAAAGGTAAGATTTTGAATGTGGAGAAAGCTCAGATTCATAAAATTTATGATAATGAGGAAATCAAAAATATCTTAACAGCTTTAGGTGTTTCTTTTGGAACAGAAGAGGATGAAAAAGCATTGAATATAGTGAAATTAAGATATCATAAAATCGTAATCATGACGGATGCGGATATTGATGGTTCTCACATCAGAACCTTAATATTGACATTGTTCTTCCGATATATGCGTGAATTAATTGAAAGAGGCTATGTATATATTGCTCAGCCACCATTATACTTAATTAAAAAAGGTAAAAATGAGCGTTATTGCTTTACCGAAGATGATAGAGTGAGGGTGGTAAAAGAATTAGCACCAGAAGGCAAAGAAGATTCATTGCATATCCAAAGATACAAAGGTTTGGGTGAAATGAACCCTGAGCAGCTTTGGACCACTACCATGGATCCTGAAACCCGTAACATGAAGCAAGTATCAGTGGAATCAGCTGCAGAAGCGGATCACTTATTCAGTACTTTAATGGGTGATGAAGTACCGCCAAGACGTGAGTTTATTGAGAAGAATGCGAAATACGCAAAAATTGATACCTAAAAGCAATTTTTGATTGATATAATAAAAGCCTCTGCTGCAAAGTATGGGCTTTTTTTATGGCTGAGCTATCTAATACATTGACGATAAATCTCATTATCTAAGACACTACACAATACACGTTTGCATATGTTATACATGTAGGATATATTTTTAAGTTTTTAAAACCCTTGAGATAAAGTCTGTTTTAATAGTAGAAAAAATTGATATAATTCATTTTTTAAAAGATATTGTGCCAAATAAGTAAACAAAGCAAAGGAATTGTAAGCTTACGGGGATGGTAATACATTAAAATTCCCAAAAGCAGTTAAAAATTATTTCATGAAGATTTATAAATTAGTAGGAGTCACATTATTAATGATTTTTTCTATACAGTTTTCTTTTGCGCAATTTTCTATTGACGGGCAAATTTTACAAAGAGCAGAATTCAGAAATGGACAAGGGCGTTTAATTGGAGTGGATCAGGATCCTGCTGCATTTATAGCCCATCGGGTACGCTTACAAACTCGCTACGAATTGGATGGTTTTACCTTTTATGCCAGCATTCAGGATGTGCGAACATGGGGAAACACATCACAGACAAAAGCTACAGATCCATTTTTATCATTACATGAAGCATGGGCAGAAACCTCCATAGGTGAATACTGGAAAATAAAGTTAGGCAGGCAAGAATTGAATTATGATAACGTCCGTTTTTTAGGTAACCTGGATTGGGCTCTTCAGGGAAGGGCTCATGATTTTGCTCTGGTGAAATATGAAAAAGAGGCAATGAAATTACATTTTGGTGGAGGTTATAACCAGGATGGACAGGCCTTAAGTGGAAACCTTTTCCAAACTCCTATTCAATATAAAATAGCACAAATGATGCGCTATGAAAATAAATGGGGTGATTTTCATTTTTCAGCACTTTTTTGGAATGAAGGCAGACAGTTTATCGAAAGAGATACTGTAGGTAATATCGTTAATAATAAGTTATTCTATAGACAAACTATTGGATTACCTACTCTTAAATATACTTTAGGCAATACCGTTTTTTCAGGTTTTTACTACCATCAATTAGGGAAAGATCCTATTGGAAGAGACATGAATGCATTTGATTTTAGTGCCCAAATTACACAAACCCTAAGCTCAAACACAGAAAAAGGCAGTAGTTTTAAAATGACTACCGGATTTGAAATATTAAGTGGCTCAACAACTTTGTCAGACGGAGAAAATAATTCATTTAGTCCATTATATGGAACCAATCATGCACATAATGGATATATGGACTTCTTTTACGTGGGAGGGAGGTTCGAAAATAGTGTGGGGCTGCAAGATTATTATCTCAAAAGCAGGTATCAATTTAACTCAAACTTCTTTACTCAGTTAGATGCTCATGTTTTTGCTGCCCAAACTGATGTAAACCTATTTGGACCAGGGGGACCTTTTATCACTTCCGCTCCTCTAACACTTGATCGATATTTAGGCACAGAAATAGACTTATCTGTCGGATATATATTTAATCGCGCGGTTTCTGTTCAAGGCGGTTACAGTCAGATATTTGCTTCAGATACTTTTGAAGCCTTGCAGGGGCAATCTGACTATAAAAAAACGCAAAATTGGGCATATTTAATGTTTATTTACAGACCTATTATGAAGAATAGGTTTGTAGGGATTTTATTTTAGTGAAAAATTAAGGTTGTATAAGCTGAAAAGAGAAAGTTTACGCATCGGTATGATGGTAAATTGAAGTGCTAGGTTTTGCACCAGAAGTGATAGATATATTTGATACGCCTAAGGGTTATGATTGATAATCTATATTTTAACTTCCAAATAGTTCTTGGCTGGCACCTTGCTGAGAACAGGGAGATTTTCCGATTGGTAGGTACAGGCCAAACATTTCTCTCGTGCCTGATAATTTATCTTTCATTTCATATTCCAACCTACATCCGCTCACCACAAAGAACCGTCATCCCTGAAAATCAATGAGCCGTCGGATCATTATTTATCAGATCCCCCAGCCAAGGCACTAACCTTGCTCATAGCTTTTAGGTGGTTCTGTTTTTGAGGAAGCTTACATTTAAACCCTACCCTTTTTTGAGATTTTCACCTATGACAGCTACTTTTTGCCAAAACCACTACCTACCTGTAGGTATTTTATACCGTTTTACTGTGAATGATTAGAAATTGATGAATAAAGGGATTATTTTAGAGGTTATAAAACTTTCATTGAATTTTCTATTTGCAAATTTTTGAAAACAGATAGATTAAAATATAAGACAAGTAAGTGTACCTTGAGGCACACTTACTTAATTGTTGCCCACAATATGAAAAATCAGCTAACGATAATATTTAGTTTGACAATTAGTCTTTGTTTTTCACAAACAAAAGAGCAACTGATTGACTCAATAATTGAAGTAAATAGAGTAGAATCTGATTGTGTTGGAATTGACTGTATGGTAAGTCCACAATATGCGAGATTTCAAAGTTTAAAGGAAAAATTGTCCGAAAAAGAACTAAGTGATTTGACAAAACACGAGAATACAACAATTCGTACTTACGCTTCCATTGAACTCATTCAGTCTGACAAAGGAAACGTTCCTGAATTATTATCAACCGAATTACAGAAAAGTGAAATGGTTGAGACTTTCGAGGGCTGTATAATTGACGTTGAACCGATTTCATCAATTATTTATCACGAATATTGGAATAAAATCAGAATAGACGCATCTAAAAAAGCTCAAGGCAATAATAACCAGCAAGAGCAAGCAATGCAAAAAGCACTTTCAACGGACTTAACAATGGAAAAATTGGATAGCGTAATAATCTATTCAGAAAAAGAAGTTTTTTGGCTACTTTATAACAGAACCTTTCAGAATAGAAAACACAAAGACAGCTATTTACCTCGAATTAAGGATTTGGCTTTTCATGAGAATAATTCTTATGCATTTGATTATTTGAAAGAGCATTACAAATCTGAATACTCTGAGAGATTGGAAAATTATTTAAGAACTGACTTTCCGAAAGCAAAATTTCAAACCGACAATGAAGTTTTCTATTTGCACTCTTTTATTGAAACATTGTTGGAATGTAAAAATGAAGAATTTAAGCAAATTGCGATAAATAAATTAAGAACTGAAGATGTATGGAAAGTCAAAAAAGGGTGGTTCAATAATACTTTAAAGAAGTACGGAATTGCAATCTGATAATAAAAAGTACTTTGGGCAACATTCTGTATGAAAGCATGGCTGGTGAGTGCTTAACGACAGTGTGGCTCTTCATAGAAAGCCCTTCAATCCGCACCTTAGCTTAACTTACTGTATAGCAATAATTTAGTAAGCAATCCTGCGGATTGCCTAGTTAGTAACTTGAAACTTTTGTACTTTTAATCAGCCACGAATTCATATAGTGGCGTTCTTAAAGTTATTATCCATTATAAACCAAAACCATGAAAATTAAAATAGTAGTATTGATTATCCTCATTGGTTTATTGATTAGCAAAGGAAATATTTTTGCTCAAAAGGTAGGCTCTGATGATATTATAGGCATTTGGATGGGGAAAGTGAAAATGGGTGATGATTATCCTAGATTAGTTTTTGAAATTAGCCTAGATAATGACAAAAAATTAAATGGAACTGTGGGCAGTCCCGAAAAGGGAATAAAAGGAATACCAATGAGTGCAATTAAACTGAAAAAAGACTCCGTAACTTTTGAGATAGCGGCTGCTAAGGCGGAATATAATGGCATTTTAACTTCTGATAAAAAAAGAATTGAAGGAGTTTGGAAAGAAGGCGAATCCGAACAAAATTTAATTTTGAAGTTGATTTCATTGGAAGAGCTAGAAAATAGTAATCCAATTAAAAATTACGCTTATAAGCTTCAATACTCGAACGATTATTTTGATTTTTATTTAGAAGATAAGGATATAAAAGCCCTTAATGAT
>JBBSPJ010000330.1:0-5081 GCA_038258905.1 Cytophagales bacterium | reverse complement strand
ATGACTACTAACTATAAAATGGAGCTGGAAAATATTAACGACATAAGGTCTTCCAGTGATCCGGTTTTTATAACTGAATACTGCTATGTAGTTAATAAAAAGGATTCGGCCTTGTTAGATTCCTTAAATTGGGGTTTGAGGTTGGTAAAAGCATCTGGAGAATACGATAAAATTTATCAAAAATGGTTAATTCCTAAAAAAACCTGGTGGGAACTCAATTCATATTGGGTAATTGTTATTGTGATAGGATTATTGATCCTATTTATAGTTATTGGTTCTCATATAATTCTATTAAAGAAGCAAATTAAGAAAAAAAGTAAAAAAATAGCTAAAACTATTGAAGCTAAACTCTCTGCTGAGAAGGAACTTAATGAAAGTGAATTACTACGAAGAAAAATTGAAGTGTTTTCTTCTGTTATGATGCTTGAAATATCTTTAGATAATAAAATAATAAGGGCTCCAAAATTATTTCACTCCCTTTTGGAGTTTGATGAAGGTGATTTAATTGAAGCAGATATTCATCAATTAATGACCAAAGATTCTTCTATTGCAGACCAGCAAATAAAAAAGGATTTACTCAGAGGTGATTTTAAATTTTTGGACTCTGAAATCGAATTAAAAACTCATTCCAATCAGAAAGTATGGGTTGAATGTAGTACCTCAGTTGTTTATGATGAGTTTTCGAAACCCAATGGTTATTTACAATTTCTCTTAGATATTACCCCTTTAAAAAGTGCTAATATTAATTTAAAGGATTTAAACGCTGAGTTAGCTAATTTTATGTATAAAACTTCTCATGATGTTCGTGGCCCTATTGCCAATATACTTGGTTTATCAAATTTGGGTAAAATGAAAGCTAGTGATGATGAACTATTACAATTTTTCAATTTAATTAAACAAAGCACTTCCAAATTAGAGCATATTTTTGATGATTTTAAAGAGGTGAGTTTCATTCTACATGGAAACCTTAATATCACAACATTTGATTTACAACTGCTGATTGATGAAGTGCTGGAAACTATTTTTAGAAAAAGAGACAAAGATATTAAAAGAGCTCAAATTGCAGTAAACATAAACTTAGCATCCGCATTCATTAGCACAGACAGAACTTTACTTAAAAGATTAATATTTCAATTAATTGAAAATGCCTTTGAGCATAATACTTATTATAATACCAAATTTGATATTACGATTAATAATAAGGGTAGTACTCATTACCAGTTAATTTTTGAGGATAATGGTATTGGAATACCTGAAGAGATACATGAGAAGGTTTTTGAAGTATTTTTTAAAGGGAAGAGAAGCGATATAAATATTGGTATGGGTTTATACATTGCTAAGAAAGTAATGAATAGGCTGGGTGGTACTCTTAGCTTGCAGAGTGAAATAAATAAAGGAACCAGAATAGAAGTGCTCTTACCCGTTAAACAATTAGATAAGTTAATTTATAATTAGGTTTTAGGAATAGAAAATGCAAAAAGCGAACCTTTGTCTTCTTTACTTTTTGCCCATATTTTACCACCATTTTTCTCAACAAATTCTTTGCAAAGAATTAAACCCAATCCTGTACCTTTTTCTTTAGCTGTACCCTGAGTAGAATGCTTAGTATCTATTCGGAAAATTTTATCAACTACCCCTTCTGGCATTCCTACTCCATTATCAGCTACTTTTACAATCCATTCTTTTTCGTTGGATACAATTCCAATTTTTATTTTACCACCTTCAGGGGTAAACTTTATAGCATTAGACAATAAATTCCTTATCACCGTATTTATTGAATTTGGATGGGCTTTAACAGTTGTAGCTTCCTGTTGCGCTATTTCAATGGTAATTTTCTTATTTTCTGCTTGCTTACTTAATAAATTTACATTGCTATGGATAACCTCATTCAAATCGAATGGCTCTAAGGTGAATTCAATATTACCGGTTTGAGATCTAGACCATTCCAATAGGTTCTCAAGTAATGCAAATAAGTTTTTTAATGATTTATCTAAATCAGTGGCCAGCATTCTTATTTCCTCTTTACTTAAACTTTCAGTATGGTGCATTAATAAATTTGAAAAGGAGGTGAGAGAATTTAAGGGTCCTTTCAAATCATGTCCTATAATAGAGAAAAATTTATCTTTTGTGGCATTGGCTTCCTGCAACTCTTTATTTTGAATTTGTACCTTAGCTTTAGCTGCTTCAAGTTGCTTGTTATTTTTACGTTGATTCACATAAAAGAATAAAATGCCAATCACAAAAATTACAGCGATGAAAAATAATATTCTAATGAAATTCTTAGAACGAGTCTCTTTTTCTAAGGCAAAATCCTTCTGAATTCTATTAAATTCTAACTCATCTATTGTATTTTGCTTTTGATTGATGAGGTATCGATTTTGCATTTTTAAAATGGATCGATCTATTTTTTCTTTTTGCATAAAATCCTCAAGAGCCATATATAGCTCCTGGTATTCAAATGCTTGCTGATAAGCGTCTAAAGCTTTATAGCATTTGCTTAATAATTGGTAGGTATCTTTAATCAATAACTGATTTTGTGATTTTTGCGCATTATTTAATGCCATATTCACATTAGTAAGGGCGTCTCTATATTCTTTCTTTTCAAGGTAATAGTTTCCTATTGCATTATAAGTTTTTGCAAGCCCTTCCTGATTAATTGATTGATTGCTCCAAATATTTAAGGCTACCATATAGTTATCGTAGGCTCTATTAAATTCACCCATTTTAAAATATAATAGACCTATGGCATATAAGGAATTGGCTTCATTTTCTTTATCTTCTATTCTTCTTTGTATGCTCAGGGCAGTTTTTAGTGTGTTTAATGCTTCATCATTACTTTGTTGTAGTTGTTGTACGTCCGCAATATTTTTTAAGGTTTTAGCTTCCAATTCCGGGTAACGTACGTTTTTTGCGTATTCCAATATTTCTTCATATTGTGAAAGAGATTTCTCATACTCTTCCATAAAGGCATAAACATTTCCTAAATGTTGAGTGAGCAATATTTGAAGGTCTTCAGATTTATGGATTTTATTGAGATCGAGTGCTTGCTGTAAAAACTGTGCGCTCGTATAGAAATCGTCTACCTGGTAAAAAATCAATGATAAACCATAATAGGTAAAAATAAGGCTTTGATAGTTGCTGCTATTTTCTTCTAATCCTAAATTTTCAATTAGTAGTTCAGTAGCTTTTTCAAGCTCTTTGGTTTTGTGAATGTGTATAAAAGCTAACTCCTTAAGGTATTGGCTCACCAAATCTATCCTTTCTAGATCTCTTGCATCATAAAGGTTTTGAGATATTTCCTTGATAAATGCTTCCGTATCATTCCTTTCAATTTCGTTTTTTAAATTCAAATACCAATTATAATCAGTAGCTTCTACAGCTATAATTTTAAATGGCATAATTGCCAGCAAGAGGCAAATACAAAAAACTCTTATGAAGGTTAGTAACTGAATCATAATCTGAGATGCAAAATACTTAAAATTTTTGAGGCTACTCACTTCAAAATAATTGAATTGTAAGCTTAAACTCACATGGTTTTTTTAACTATCAGAAAATGAATGATTTACGCTGTATAGTGATTTAAAAAAAGAATAGTATAGTAACATTTTATAAAATGCTACTATACTATCTGTGATTAAGTGATTTGAAATGTAAGAGAATATTAATCCTTATGCCTATTTGAGGACTAGATCTCCTTTCATTTGGAAAAATTTTTCGAGGCCAATATATTCAATTTTAATGTTTCTCAATTCTGCAGTTTTCTTAAACTCCTGAAAAATTTCAAGCACATCATCATCAATATTTACAGATTTACTACCATCAACTACCACGGTTTTATTTTCCGGAATATGTTCTAATGTAAGTAGAATATTAGCTTTATTTAAAAAAGTGACCTCTTCTGAAAGTACCAGTTTAATTTTCTCATTTGGTTCTTGATTATCATCAATAGAGAAAAATGTTGTTTTATAATTATCTCTCAATATAAAGAATACTGATATGATACCACCAATAATAATACCTGTAATTAAGTCGGTGAAAAGTACAGCAATAATTGTAGCGATAAATGGTATAAACTGTCTTCTTCCTTGTTTATACATACTCTTATATAAACTAATAGAGGTTAATTTATAACCTACCACAAATAAAACTGCAGATAAAGCAGCTAAAGGTATCTTATTTAAAATAAACGGAATCGAAATTACACAAAGTAACATAATAGCACCATGTGTTATAGTAGCCACTTTGGTTCTACCTCCTGAAGCTACATTAGCTGAAGTTCTTACTATTACTGCGGTAATGGGTAAGCCCCCAATAAATCCAGCAACAATATTTCCTATACCCTGTGCTTTCAATTCTGTATTAGTGGAAGTTCTTCTTTTATAAGGGTCCAATTTATCTCCAGCTTCAGTACTTAAAAGTGATTCCAAACTTGCTATAAACGCAATACTTAGTGCTATGGTATAGGTATCCATATTAGCTATTTGGCTAAAATCCGGAAAAGTAAAAAAGCTAAAAAATTCCGAAGCTGAACTGGCCACTGGAAGAGTAACCAGTTGATCACCTGAGAGAGAAAATTCAGGATAGAACTGTATAAATACAATATTGATTAATACACTTGCTATTACAGCAGCCAATGCACCAGGGAAGAATTTAAAGAAAACGAATTTTTCCTTTAGGACTGGCCTATCCCACCACAAAATTAGAAATAGTGAAATCAGGGTTACAATAACTGCTCCGATATGAATTTGATCTAAAACATAAAATAATTCTGAAAATGTATTTTGTCCATCTGGTTGCCCAAAACTTTCACTTCCTTCAAACACCTTGTCGTTTCCTAAAGCATGAGGTATTTGCTTGAGAATGAGGATCAATCCAATAGATGCTAAAATTCCTTTAATCATGGATGATGGGAAAAAGTACGCAACAGTTCCTGCTCGCAAATACCCCATTATAATTTGAATAACACCAGCAATAATAACTGAAAATAACACTGCCTGATAAGAGCCTAAGGTAGTGATGGCTGTTAGAATTACTAAGGCAACACTTGCTGCAGGCCCACTTACATTTACAGATGCTTTGCT
>JBBSPJ010000329.1:0-5116 GCA_038258905.1 Cytophagales bacterium | reverse complement strand
TTTTAAAAATTTATTATCTGTTTTAATCTTTCTCAAATCTACATCCATACTCAAATAATACTGCCTGTACCTTTCAATATGCTCTACTGATTCACCTCTTATAAATGTTGGGTTTTCAAACTCAGCCAACATGCCCTCTCCACTATATCCTACAGAAAAACACAACCAGGAAGGCCATTTATCCCAACCCAAAATAGTGTTGGGACTAAAAGAAAACCAATAAATTTGCGCATTATAATCCTGAACCAATTGTTCTCCAAAGGTTCTGCCCAGCGTTCCGGGTCTTAAGGCAGGATAATCTGATCGGTAAAATGAAAATTTAGGGATAATTTTCTGCTCCTCCCAAAAATGCTCTTGTGTCATAAAAAGAGCCGAACCAAAAGCATTTGCTGCTACATCACCTAATGAAAATCCGTAATCTTCGTAAATGCCATCAAAAATTTCAACAGGTAATTGTAGAACAAAACCAAGTGTTCCGCCAAACCATAAAGCTTTGTTTTTATTTACTCCCGCCCACCTTAGGGCAAGGTAGCCTAAGTAGCTTTCATAATAAGCCACATAACTATGGGCCATTTTATCCATCTGCAACCAACCAGCATTATCATTGTAAAAATGGAAGGGTTCCCGGACTGAGTTAGCATACCATACTTCTGACAAATAGAGCATTCCACCTACATAAAAAGCAGATTCCGTTCCTATTACTAGGGCTAATCTTCCCTTATTAATTTTGAGAGTATCCTTTGAATTTTGAGCTATTGAGGCATGAGACAAATAAAGCAATAAGCCAATCAAGATGGTAAACATCTTACCATTCCTTGCTGATTTTAATTCAAAAACTGAGGATAAAACTTTCATAAACTGACATAATGTAAGTCAATTTTGAAGCTATCCCAAGAGTTAAATAAAAATAATCTAGGGCACTCCATAAAAATAAGTTTAATTTATAAAGGTGCTTAATCTTTTAATTTAGTTGCTTTTTTTAAAATTAAACTCAAATACAAAATCTCAATAAACTAGAATTACACTTTTTTTAGGTTAAACATAAATTCCACATATTTACATCTAAAATTTTATTCCTTATCATTTGAATGCTCTATAATCAGCTTGCTCCACTGCTAAAAAAGCCCCAGAGTGGGCGACCTTTTGGTAGAAATGGTGTAAAATGTTCGTCTGATTTTGGCAACATTTTTGAACCACACAAGGTGTGGTAATCAAAAATGATGACAAAATCTATATTGAAAATGAATTAGCAAATCGCATTCAATAGTTTTCTATTTTGAGATTCAGTTCAAAAATTAAATATTAGGTACTGAAAGGTAGAAGATCAGATAAAGCTTTCCCCTTTTTTGGTTTTCACTACATTCACAATCTCTTTAATTTCCTTTTCAGCATTCTTCTTGCAAATAAGTATAACACCATCTTGTTCGGAAACCAGAAAATCATTCATTCCATGTAAAACAACTAATTTACTTTTATCTGTAGTAACAATATTATTATGAGCATCAAAGCATAGAACATTGTCGGGTATAGCATTATTATCTTCATCTTTCTCTCTAATCTCATGCAGAGAATCCCAATTACCCAAATCTGACCAGCCTATATCTGTGAGCAGGACAAATACATTTTCAGCCTTTTCCATAATACCAAAATCTATGGAAATATTAACACATTGTGTATAGGCTTTATTAACAAATAGTTTTTCATTGTTGGTAAAATAATGCTCCTCCCCGTCAGAAAATATTTCAGCTATGTCTGGCAAATTATTTTCAAAAGATTGTATTATGCTACGAGCAGACCAAATAAAAATACCAGCATTCCAGACAAAATCCCCACTATCAATAAACTTCTTGGCTAAATCCAGTTCAGGCTTTTCAGTAAATGTCTTTACTTTCTTTACTGCAGCAGAATCAGGTATATATTGTATATATCCGTAACCGGTTTCCGGTCGGTTAGGATGCATCCCCAACGTTATTAGTTGATTTTCTTTAGATGCACTATCGATAGCCACTGATAATGTCTGTTGAAAAACGTCTTCCTTCAAGATTAAATGGTCAGCCGGGGCAATTACCATTACGGCATCGGGATTTTTTTTGTGGATTTTATAAGCAGCATAAGCCACACAGGGGGCTGTATTCCTTTTATTAGGCTCTAATAATAGCTGATCTTCACCTATTTCAGGAATCTGCTCTTTTACTAACTCTTCGTAATCTTTATTTGTAACAATATAAATATTTTCAGCACTGAAATTCTTACGAAACCTATCATAAGTCATTTGTAATAACGATTTTCCCACACCCAGCAAATCGTGAAATTGTTTGGGTTTCTGACTAGTACTTACAGGCCACAAACGTGTACCTGTACCCCCTGCCATTATTACTACAAATTTATTATCAGTCATTTTCAATTGGTTTATTTGTGGTCGTAGATCTATCTTAGTAGAAAATCTATATTTTAAAATTTAAGTCAAAAGGAATAAGTATTTTATAAGAAGAGAATATTTAATCTATGTTCTATCATTCCCCCTACGATCTGTACAACATAAAAGTTTATGTGGAGCGTACTTATTAAGCCCCCTACTTCAACATGACTTACAATTTAACTTAATGCGAAATTAAAAGATTTTTTATGCATTGCAATATAATTATGAATTGAACAATATTAGTTATTTCACAAAAATTATGATTTTATCAAAATTTTAGTTAATCAATTTAAACTAAATTTCTATAAGAAGCACCTATCGGATAAATCACTAAACACCATATTATTCTGCTGTATTATTAAAAATAATACCTCCTTTATTTCGTTGTATAAACACGGAAAGAAATAGCCTATTTCTTAAATAAAGCAACCAAATTAATCAAATATCTTTTTTGATATATTATTAACTGCTTTTTGAGCTATTTTTAGAATTTTTTTTCTTAAATTCAAGGTATCTGGTGTTTAGAAACTAAATTTGTCACCGTAAATAAATTTTTTGATAAGAGATAAATCAAGCAATTGATGTTAAAGAGATGATAGAAGCGAAACAAGCTACTTTAAAAGAAAAACTAAAAGAAGTATTTGGATATAATCAATTCAGAGGAAAGCAAGAATTGATTATTCAGAACATTCTGAATAAAAAAAATACATTCGTTATAATGCCTACTGGAGCAGGCAAGTCTTTATGTTACCAATTACCAGCATTAACTCAGGAGGGAACAGCCATAGTGGTGTCACCTTTAATTGCATTAATGAAAAACCAGGTGGACACCTTAAATGCATTAGGTGTTAACGCGAGGTTCCTGAATTCCACACTTTCCAAATCTGAGGTAAATAAAGTCAAGAAAGAAGTACTTAATGGCAATTTAAAATTGCTTTATGTAGCTCCTGAATCATTAACCAAAGAGGAAAATGTGCTGTTTTTACAAAAGGCACATATTTCATTTGCTGCAATAGATGAAGCGCATTGTATTTCTGAATGGGGACACGATTTCCGTCCGGAATACAGGAAAATAAAAGCAATACTCAAAGAAATTGCAGATATTCCGATTATTGCATTGACTGCTACTGCTACTCCAAAAGTGCAGCTTGATATTCAGAAAAACCTGAATATGGAGGAAGCCAATGTATTTAAATCTTCTTTTAATAGGGATAACTTATTTTATGAGGTACGCCCTAAAAATCAGGCGAAAAAGCAATTAATCCGATTTCTAAATGACAGAAAAGGTAAAAGTGGTGTAATCTACTGCCTCAGCAGAAAAAAGGTGGAAGAAATAGCTGAGTTTTTGAATGTAAACGGATTCAATGCAGCGCCTTACCATGCCGGTTTAGATGGCAATGTAAGAATGAAGAATCAGGACGACTTTCTAAATGAGGATGTGGATGTAATTGTAGCAACAATTGCCTTCGGTATGGGTATAGATAAGCCTGATGTGAGATTTGTGGTGCATTATGACACACCAAAATCAGTAGAGGGCTATTATCAGGAAACCGGAAGAGCAGGTCGTGATGGTTTAGTAGGCGACTGCCTCATGTTTTATAGCTATAATGACATCCTAAAACTGGAAAAATTTAATAAAGACAAGCCGGTTACAGAAAAGGAAAATGCCAAGCTTCTACTGGAAGAAATGTCATCCTATGCGGAATCTTCAGTATGCCGTAGAAAACAATTACTGCATTATTTTGGAGAAACCTATGGCGACAGCTGTGAGAAGTGTGACAATTGCGTGAAACCTAAGGAGAAATTTGAAGCAATGGACGAGGTCGTAATCGCCTTAAAGACAGTAAAATTGACAGGGGAACGCTTTGGAATGAATCATTTGGTGAATGTGATCAGGGGATCTAAAGACCAATATGTGACTAGTTACAGTCATGACAAACTGGAGGTGCATGCAAAAGGAGCTGATAAAGACGTGGAATTTTGGAAGTCTATAATCCGACAAACCATGTTAAATGGCTTATTAGACAAAGACATCGAAAATATTGGGGTTTTAAAAATTAATAAAGACGGTGAAAATTTTATTAAAAAACCTAAAGCCATTAAATTCACTAAAAATCATATTTATACTGATGATGGTGACGAAGATCAAATAGAAAAAGAATCCTACACCACAAAGTCTTTTGATGATGTACTTTATACACAATTAAAAGCACTCCGAAAGAAAGTTGCAAAATCCAAAAATGTGCCTCCGTATGTGGTATTCCAGGACCCTTCTCTGGAGGAAATGGCTACTACCTATCCTACCACTTCAGATGAAATGGCAGCGGTAAATGGTGTGGGCCTGGGGAAGGTACAAAAGTTTGGCAAACCTTTCATGGATTTAATCAAGCAGTATGTAGAAGAGAATGATATCACCACTGCAGCCGATGTGATGGTAAAATCTTCTGTGAATAAATCCAAAATGAAGATTTTTATTATCCAGCAAGTGGATAAGAAAATTGAGTTAGAGGAAATTGCAGAAATGAAAGATATTACTTTTGAGCAATTAATTACTGAAATTGAAAATATTTGCTATTCCGGCACACGATTAAATCTGGATTACTATCTGGAACAAATCATTGACGATGACAAGCAAGAAGAAATCATCGACTATTTTCTTTCCGCAGAATCCGACAGCATAGAAGATGCATTAGATGA
>JBBSPJ010000328.1:0-5126 GCA_038258905.1 Cytophagales bacterium | reverse complement strand
TAACCACGAGACTCGAAGAAAAAAAATAATAAAGCAATAAATAATGCCAAGGTTAAGGAAGCTTTATCTCTTCAATAATGTATCAACTACAATAAAAATGCAAAGCATTTTCTTAGTGTCTTTGTGCCTCTGTGGTAAAAAATAGTTAATGATTTGTGTATTATTCTTTGATATTAAACCAACTGGTAGCGTTTGCCCGGTAATGATTTAATAATGCCTTGAAATTCTAAATTTAAAAGAATAGAGGCTAATTTATTGAGGTTGACCTGGCTTTTTATGCTTAGTAAATCTACTGGCAGTATATTTTTATTCTGTATGAGTGTGTTTAACACACTTTGCTCGTCTTCATCAAAAGCGGATAAATCCAATACTTTTTGCTTAATGGCTGCCTGGTTTTCCAATTCCCAATTCATTAAGTAAAGTACATCTTGTGCCGTTTCTACCAAATGGGCTTTGTTTTGCTTAATCAATTTATTGCAACCTTCCGAATAGGTGTCATGTACTCTACCTGGAAAAGCAGCCACCTCACGATTGTAAGAGTTAGCTAATTCAGCAGTTATTAAGGCGCCACCTTTCTTTGCAGCTTCAACAACCACAACTAAATCAGCCATGCCTGCAATAATTCTATTACGTGCAGGAAAATTAAAAGCATCCGGTTTAGCACCAAAGGCTTGCTCGGTAATTAAACCACCGCTTTCCAGCATATCTTCCGAGGTAGTGCGGTGAGCGGCCGGGTAAATCACATCGATTCCGGAACCCATCACTGCAAATGTGCTTAAATTGTTTTTAAGGGCATTTCTATGAGCATGGATATCAATACCATAAGCAAGGCCACTTAGAATTACAGGATTTAAAGGAGCCAGAGTAGCAATAATGTCTTCAGTAAGTTTTTTTCCGTATTCAGTAGCGTTTCTGGTGCCAATAACGGCTATGGTAGGCTGTTTTTCATTAGGAGGGAAATTGCCTTTGGTATAAATTAAGATCGGAGCATCGGGTATTTGCTTTAATCGATAGGGGTAATCCTTTTCTAAATAACTGGTAATTTTTACTCCTGTTTTTTCAGCTTTGGTAAATTCCTCTAAAGCTTTTTCAGAAATTTCCCTACTTAGTAGTTTGTCAACAGTGCCTAGTCCGATACCTGGTATTTTTAGTAATTTAGATTTAGGTAATTGCAAGACTTCCTGCGCAGAACCTGCATAGGACACAAGGTTTTTTACAGTGATGTTTCCAATTTTTGGGATAAGATGAAGTGTAAGCAAAGCATGTTTTTCTGCCTGCATAAGGGGAGTATTTTGGTTGTTAAAGTTTGTCTTTTATTTCAGTTAGAAATGTTTTGATATTACGTAAAGAATCTAGCATGTCCATTTTATCCTTCACGGCATGCACATCATTTTTAAGCATATCCTTGGCTCCTTGCAAAGTAAAACCTTTCTCTTTTACCAAGTGATAAATCAATTTTACATTCTCAATATCCTGTTTAGTAAACTGACGGTTACCTTTACGATTTTTCTTTGGCTTAATGATATCAAATTCACCTTCCCAAAAACGGATAAGAGATGTGGCGACATCAAATTTCTCTGCTACTTCACCAATAGTGTAGTATTTTTTCTCTATTTCTTTTTCTATGTATGGCACTTTATATCAATATTGGTTTTGAATATAGCGAATATTACCTTCAAGGTCAATTATTATTTCCGATTCCGGAAAATCTATTTCAGTTAATTCCTTAATTTTTAATGCAGCACGGTTATTTTCATCAATTTCTGGAATACCTCCATTTCTTTGAATAGCAGAAATTATTTTCCCTTCAATAAATTCTCCTTTATTACTCACTTTAATCTTAGCGATAGGAGCGAGACCGCTTTCTCCACTTAAATTAAACCTTCCATATGTAGCAAAGTTGCCTAAGCTGTAGGAAATAAATCTATTTTTATAAACTTCCACAGCTCTGGCTACATGCGGTCCATGTCCGAAAATAACATCTGCGCCTGCATCTATTAGTGTGTGGGAGAATTTATATACATTACCTCTGTTTTCTCCATAAAATGTTTCAGTTTCCCTTGTAACATGCTGAAAAGCTTTTCCTTCAGCACCACCATGAAAAGATACAATCACAATATCAGTTAAACTATCTAAATGCTGTATGATAGCAACAGCCTCAGGAATATTATTGATACTTTGGGTGCCGTAATTAGGAGAAAAAGCGGCAAATCCATAAGTGATATTGTCTTTCTCAAAAATTTTAAACGGGTGAGTTAGCTGTCCGGCATGGTGGATGCCCAGGCTATCTAAAACCTTCATTGTATTTCTTCGACCTTCATCTCCAAAATCACCAGCATGGTTGTTGGCTAAACTCATTAAGTCAATTCCAGCTTCTACATAACGCTGAGCCAGATATTCCGGACTTCTAAAAATGTAACAAACATCAGGGTTAGAACAATTTTTTTGAGTGCCTCCTTCATTAAGAATAACACCTTCCTGATTGCCAAAAGTGAGATCTGCATTAATGAGTATATTTTTAACTCCTGCCAACATATACTTACCTGAATCTGCTGGTAAATAGGAAGTATTGGGGAAATTAGTACCAATCATGATATCGCCTACACCAATAATGCTGATGGTATCTTTCTTTAAAGGATGCATACTAATTCTTACCTCTTCCTGAATTGCAACACTCTCCACAGATTCCACAATGAGTGCAGTATCTTTTAAAATTACCTTGGTATCCGGCTTTATCTCACCTACTAAAAGAGAATCTGCTGTTGATTGCTTCGGCTGAGAACTACTTTGTGGAGTAGTTTTACAAGCTACAAAAGCCAGACTAATAAAAAATAAGTTGAAAAGGTTTTTAAGCATTTTATTTAAAAAGTTATGTAAAGGCTAATTTAGATTTGCATCCTTTTAATTCATGATAGATTGAAATGTAGAAAAAAGAGCAGCCGGTTGACTGCTCTTTTCTCATTAAATTCTTTTGTTTTTTATCCTAGAGATTGATTTTCTTTAGAAGAAAGTTCTAATAATTTTTCATATTCTCCATCAGTTACATCCTGATAGAAATAATGTACCGGGTTTATTGGACCTCCATCATGGTGTATTTCATAATGTAAGTGTGGAGCAGTGGAAGTACCTGTGCTACCTACAAAACCAATGCAGTCACCTCTTTTTACTTTGTCGCCTTGTTTTACATTAAACTCAGACATGTGAGCATATTTAGTAACAAATCCATAGCCATGATCAACTACCACTAATTTACCAAATCCTCCAAAGGTGGTAGATACTCTTATTACTTCTCCATCTCCAGTGGCGTAAATAGGGGTGCCTATTGGTGCAGAAAAGTCACAACCCTCATGCATTCTTCTCACTTTCAATATTGGGTGCATTCTCATACCGTAACCTGAGGCCAACCTTTTCAATTCCTTGTTCGGAATAGGTTGAATTGCCGGCATAGAGGACAACATCTTTTCTTTGTTTTTAGCTAATTCTAAAATCTCATCATAAGATTTCGTTTGGATATACATTTGCTTCTTCACCTTATCAAGGTCAGAAATCATATTTAATATTAATTTTTCACGCTCTAAATTACTTTCGATGATATTTTTATATCTCTCCGCACCACCAATACCGGCTTGTCTTATGCTGGAAGGAATAGGATCTGTACCCATAATATTTCTATATACCTCATCATCACGTTCCTGCAAGGACAATAAAACCTTTTGCATGTTATTCAATTCTTTATTCATCATGTCATAATAGAATTGAAGTTCTTTGTTATCCTTTTTAAGTTGTGCTTCTTTTGGGGAGTCAAAATAAGAATTAAAAATAAAAAAAATACCAATTGCAATGATGAGTGAAACCGAAAAGAAACCTAACAAATTAAGGAAAATGTCCCACTTAGATACTTTTACTCGTTCATATCTACAAGTTTCTGTATCGTAGTAATATTTAATTCTTGCCATCCTGTTATAGACTAGTTAAAAAATCTTAATTTTGTATTCTTATAATATAAAGTTACAAAAATGCACAAAGGTTCAGGAAAAATCAATGTTTTTTCCTTTAACGTATGTATTTAAGCAAATATAAAGAAAATTATTTAAAGTAAAACATTAAATACAAACATATTACTCAATGACTTCTAGTGAGATACGTGAAAAATTCTTAGAGTTCTTTAAAAACAAGAATCATAAAATAGTTCCCTCTGCGCCAATGGTTATTAAAAATGACCCAACCCTTATGTTTACCAACGCAGGGATGAATCAGTTCAAGGACTACTTTTTGGGCAATCAGCAGGCAGAAAATAATCGAGTGACCGATACACAAAAATGCTTGCGTGTTTCTGGAAAACATAATGATTTGGAAGAAGTAGGGCATGATACCTATCATCACACCATGTTTGAAATGTTGGGTAACTGGTCTTTTGGTGACCCTGAAAAACCCGAAAATGGTTATTTCAAAAAAGAAGCGATTGCCTGGGCATGGGAACTGCTTACTGAAGTGTACAAACTTCCTAAAGATCGATTATACGTTTCTGTTTTTGAAGGAGACGAAACGGAGAATATAGCTTTTGATCAGGAAGCATTTGATTTATGGAAGCAATATGTATCCGAAGAGCGTATTATAAACGGCAATAAAAAGGATAATTTCTGGGAGATGGGTGAAACCGGACCTTGTGGACCATGCTCAGAAATTCATATCGACTTAAGACCTGAGAAGGAAAGAAAAGAAATACCAGGTAAAAATTTAGTAAATAACGACCATCCACTGGTGGTTGAAATCTGGAATTTGGTATTTATTCAGTTTAATAGATTGGCTGATGGTAGTTTAAAAAACTTGCCTGCTAAGCATGTAGACACCGGGATGGGTTTTGAAAGACTTTGTATGGCTATTCAAAACAAGCAATCTAATTACGATACCGATGTTTTCTCCCCTTTGATTGAAGAACTAGCCAGAATTTCAGGGCGAAAATACGGAGAATTATCAAAAACAGATATTGCTTTTAGAGTGATTGTGGATCATATTAGGGCAATTGCTCTCTCTATTTCAGATGGTCAGTTACCTTCCAACAATAAGGCAGGTTACGTTATTAGAAGGATTTTAAGGCGAGCAGTGAGATATGGATACACTTTCCT
>JBBSPJ010000327.1:0-5137 GCA_038258905.1 Cytophagales bacterium | reverse complement strand
TAATGCAGTTTGCATTCTAATTATTTTACCTAATTGCTTTGGGCTCAAGCCAATTTGTTTAGCAAACTTTCTCTCAAGTTGTCTTCTTTTCGGCAGGTCATCCTTCAGAATAGTTTTTATGGGTGCGTTTCCATTTGTTGATAAAAGGGCGTCAACAGTAGTCTTCACAATATTCTCCACCGTAGATTTTTCTTTCAGTCTTCCTAGTAGAAATCTTTCTATAATTTCAATTCGTTCTTTAACGTCTTTAGCTTGAACTATTTTTTGTTCCAGTTCTTTAGCACTCTGTTTCTCAAAAAGGGATGATAAGGGTGTTTCTTTGTTAGCTAAATTTTTAATTGGTTCAGCTACAAAATTCGCAAATCCGTACGGATAAAATCGGATTGCGAATGTATTTACATATCCAGTTGGTTCGATGTAAAATGGTTCAATAGTTTGCCCGAGCACCATTGCACGAGGCTGCAGGATAAATCCTGTTTCTGAAGTATAGCGCTTTATATCGTCTCCAAGAATAAAAGCCATTTCAATGCAACCATCAGGAACAATGCGCTGTTTTTTCGCATTAGTATCTGCAGGAACCTCTAGGGTCCAATAACAGCTAATGACAGCCTCTAAATCTGCATGCGGTGGAAAGGTACGATAGTTCATTTTTATCTAAATTAGTACAAAAATTCGCTAAATACCATGCAAATAGCACCTTAACAGAATTAAATCTATCTTATTTCTATCGTTTTCAAGTGCTTTCAAACAGAAAATCGATTTTATTTAATTCATAAGATCTCACTAATGTATTGTTTAGCTTATTTTTTTGCTCAGGTTTGCGTGCGACAATGTAGATAATTGTTCTAATAAATATCCTAACATCTCATCTATTTTTCAAATAGAAATGTAGAATCTACCTCACTTGAAATCAAACTTCCGTTTGAGTTAATTTCTACTAAATATTCTGTTAATACAGATTTACAGCACTTATTATCATAAATTTCCAAAATATCAAAAGTCAGACTATCATCTTTGGCAAAAGAGTACTTCACCAAATAGGTGCTACGGTCCAGAATGGGTTGGAAAGATAATGTGGCCCCAACTTGTCTAATAGGTATGTCTGTTTCATTGTTTGATTGATCCAGTACAACCACTTTAATGGAATCAGTATCAACACTTTGGGGAAATCGGGTTGAGCCAAATAATGATTTACCTGATGGATTCTTCACTTCGAACTGAAATCTTCGATTTGCTGGACAATCTTCATTTCTGCAATCATTGCATCCTAACAAGCAAAGGGTTATAATCGATATAATAATTAAAATTGGCTTCATCATTTTAATGCTTCCTGTTCTAAAGTATATTATCTCCCTGGTAAAATTAGCAGTAAATTTGGCTATTGAATCTATAAGCTATACATTTCCAATTTTTTACTCCTTCTATTTAGTAAGAAAAAATTTACAAACCTTTTGGAACACCTATAAGCAGCATATTTCTATTATCCTATATTTCAAGATCATTAGAACGAAAAGGTATCTTTTTCTACAGTTGCTTAACATCAAACACAATATCCCATCTACTTAAATAGTCTTGTAGTGGTTCAAAACCTATTTCGGCTCTCCGCTGATTGACAGTTTCAGGGTCGGCTAGCTCGTAGAGTACCCATTCATTTCCACTTTTAGTTACCTGAGTGCCATAAATCTGTGGTTCTCCATCATCCATCAAAATTCTATCTTTCATCATGGCTATTTGGGTTGCTTTTAGGTCTCCCTTTTTCGCTGCTTTTTCTAATAGAGGTAAATATTTTTTTCGGTTGGCATGATCCCCATGTTGGAGTACAAGCCAAATTGTGGTCATCTGTTCCTCATTAACATCTTCCAGGCTCGGCATCCCGCACTTTTCAATAAGACTAATAACAGTGGAAAGGTTTTGTCTATCAACTTCTGGATTTATTTCCTCACCAGTCGTTCTCATTTCCTGATCACTTTCACGTACATTTTGTAATATATTACAAATGTTATTGCAGTCAATATCCACTAATTCTAGAGGCGCTTCGTATTTCATGGCCTCCTGAATTTCGTTTTGAAATTTTTTGTCTTGATCAGTTGCTTCCCGTAAAATTAATTCTCTTACCACTCCGTTTTTATCAGTGTACCAATCCGCAGTCCAATTTTCAGGATCTTCAATTTTTAGTAATGAATCAGTGGAGATTATGTCTCCTTTTTCATTTTTATAAATAATGGTATCTCTATTCGGAAAGTCTTTGTTTTTTACTCTTTTAATTATTTCTGAGTGGCTTAGCTTACTCAAGTCAGTAGGCTTGTCTACTGTTTGACAAGAAGATACAAGAATTAGCAAACTAAAAAATAGGATTTTGTGGTTCATTTTTCTTTATTTAAAGGTTCAGATTAACTAGAACAAAGTTTGCATTTCATATTTAACTTCTAACCTAAATCATTTCTTCATCAAAATCTAAATATTTATCAAAAAACAAAGTAAAAGCCGGAGTTAGATGGTGGTTTTGGCGTAAAGAATAAGAAAATTGAATAGTAAAGTAAAAAAAAGCTTCCCTATTACCCTACAAATCACCGATGTATAGTTCAATATCTTCTATCTGTCGCTAATAGGGAAAATATAAAATTGTCAGACCAGCCCGACTTTAAAGGTAGCACTTTGCGTTTTCTTCCTTCTTTTATCATTCCTACTTTTTCTAATAGTTTAATTGAGGCAAAATTTTCTACTGCACACCCTGCCTCTATGCGGTGTAATTGTAGCTGATTAAATCCAAAATCCAGTATTTTTGATAATGATTCTTTGCCGTAGCCCTTATTCCAGTATTTATAATTCAACTTATACCATACCTCCGCTTTTTTATATTTCTTATTGCTCAGTTTAAGGGCAATTAATCCTATAAATTGGTCTTCAGAAGATAGTTTAATAGCAAAGGTATAATTGACGATTTCAGCTGCTGTATTATCCGCAATCCAGGGTTCAATAATCTTTTGAGTTTCATGTTTGCTTACCGGTATTCCCAAGGTATTAAACTCAACGGTCTGAGGTAATAAATGCAGTGCGTGAATTTCATCCAAGTCAGTAGATTGAATCAAATACATTGTAAGTCTTTCAGAATTTAGTATCATTTTAATGAATATTTGGGACTGGTTAACAGCACTAAATGATGTGCGACTGATTAAAAGTACATCTATTTTTAGTTAGGAAAATAACCATTTGAAGAAATAGACTATCATATTATTTAAGTAAAGCAAGTAAATCCTGCACCTTCGTGCACTAATTATGTAGAATTAGATTCTAGATTTTATGATGGCAATTGTGATTGTATTATTCAAAATAGTTTTTACACATGAACTCTATAGAAGAATACTTAGAACTAATATCTCGAACTGTACCTAATGCTTTATCTCTTGCTTGACGATTTCTAAAATAGGAAGCCAATCCATAGGAGGCAATAGATAAAATAACTTCAATAATTCCGGCTGACGCTTTCTTAATTTCTGATTCTTCTACATCAAATTCAGGGATAACTCTAACGTATGAAAGAATCAACTCGTCATCAATATTTTCCAATAAGTATAGCTTAATTTCATCACTATACTTAGCGAATTCTGAAATTTCTTCTAGGTCAGCATTTTTAGTAATAAGCCTTTCTGCTTGAACTTGTATATCTTGGATTTGTCTTAGTGGAGATGCCATTATTTTATTTGGTTAAATGATAATATTATTTGATTTTCTTTAAAAAGCCATTTAATTATTTTCAAAACTCAAGTTTCAATTGCTTTCAAATTATTGTAAAGAGAGAAAAAAAAATTAATAATCAATTCTTAACCTAAACATTTTCTTCTTAAAATTTTATTTTTTTCTTAAAAAACAAAGTAAAAGCAAGAAATAGGTGATAGTATTCGGATGTGGAGGAAGCATGGTGGAAATGATTTAAAACGGGCTTTATCTGGTCCTGGAAAAAGGCAGTAAAAAGTTGGGGGTTGGAAAATCTGAATTTGGAGTATTGACTTTGCCACTACAATCAAAAAAAAAGCGAAGGTTGCCCCCGCCTTTTTAACAATGAATATATTTAAGCTCTACTTAATTAATGCGAAAAGTAATCGGGATACTGTATTTTACTGCTACAGGTTTTCCGTTTTGAAGGCCGGGTGACCAAGCAGGCATCATATTAACTACCCTCAATGCCTCATCAACAAAAGCTTGATTAATGTTTTTATAAGTATAGGTGGTTACTTCTGTCTGTGTAACTGCGCCCTGATCCGATAAAATAAAGTCGACAAAGACTGTACCTTCTTGTTCATCAGATTTCGCTTCTTCGGGGTATTCCAAATTATCTCTAAGAAATTTCATCATAGCATCATTTCCACCCACATAGGAAGGTTCCGTTTCAACTACATAAAAAACCAAAGTACCATCCGGTAACTCGTAATATGGACTGTTTTTAGCTAATTCTTCAAGCTCAGCCTTTTTCTTCATTTCCAATTCTTTTCTATCCTTCTTTAGTTTTGCTTGTCTTTCAGCAGGGCTTAGTGTTTCTGTAACTTCTCCTGCCTCATTAGTAGATTTTTCTTCTTTTTCTGCAGAGTTATTGCAAGCTTGCATTGTCACAAATGCCAGACTTAGAAGTAGTATGCTTATTTTAGTTTTCATTTAACTTGTTTTTAGATTTAATTTATTTTGTTGTTTGAGTTTATTGATAGCACTGCAAATAGTAGTTTTATAGTGTTGGTAAAATTTTTACAATATCCTATACCAAAAATTCCTTATTGACAATCTGATTTGATCTCATTGGCCTTTTGGATTAATGCGCTATTCAGTGTAGCATAAGTAATTGCGTTAAAATTGAAATAGTTATATCCTGGATTAACAAACTTACATCTATGACAGGTTTATTGTCCATCTAATAAACTACTCATTTATTTTTTTAGCTATTACTATAAAAATTCAAAATCTTGTCTTACCTTTACTTTGTATTACAAAGTACTTTTAAATAATATAAATAATTATAATTATTGCTGTACATCATAATAGCTTTTAACTCATTCACCTTACAAATTTTATGCAAATATCCACCTCACTTACCTTCATTGGTTCAACCACTAAATGGTTTTGTTTATTGACAAGTTTCTGCATTGGC
>JBBSPJ010000326.1:0-5173 GCA_038258905.1 Cytophagales bacterium | reverse complement strand
GAGAAGGGACTTGCATTGCGAAGGATCTTTTATGATCAATGACGAGTAATAGTCTTGTTCCCTCTCTTTTGCTAACTTTAATAACCAAATATAATTCTCATTTTGAACCTATTCAATTACTGGGGCTAACTTACGATGACGATTCTAATAAGAAAATTACTTCACCCCAATTGCATTGACGTTCTTTTTGTTTTGGAGTGGTAAAAGCTCTGGGCTCGTTTGAAAAAGATTCATAGCGTACTCATACCCTATTTCATAAATATCCTTAGCCTTGGATAAGGAAAATACTTTATACTGATCCAGGTTTTGGGGCTCTAAGAATAGATTACAGAAAGGTTTTTGCTGATTTGTATTACAGTTGATAGTCATCAGCATGGTGCGCTCTAGCATATCCTTCATACTATTTGAGTTGGCTGTTTTAGCTATTGGGTTGCAGTTTATACCAATTAAGAAATCAACATCATTCTTTATTACTTCAGCAGGTAAATTACTCATGACCCCACCATCAATGTGAAAATCTTCCCCAATAGTAATAGGATCGAATATCACTGGAATGCTGGCAGAAGCTAACATTGGAGTGATTAACTCCCCTTTATTGAAAAAGGCAACCTCTCCTTTGGTGTAGTTGGTAGTAGCAATAGTGAGTGGTAACTGGAGGCTTTCAAAATTATTCTCAGGAAAGTACTCTAGTAATAGGCCTGAAATCTTCTCTAGCTTAACAAAACCCTTCCATGAAATAGCAGGACGAAAATATTTCAAAAAGTTTATTTCAGAGATAATTTCCATGGTTCTTTTAGGTAAATATCCTGCAGCTAAAAAAGCACCTACTATTGCACCGGCACTGGTTCCTGAAAAAACCTGGGGCTTAATATTGTGCTCATAAAGTGCCTGGGCTATACCTAAATGTGCAAAACCTCTTGCGCCACCCCCTGAAAGTGCCAATCCTATCTTCATTATAATACTTCTTTAAGTTTAAAAGTCTTGTCTAAACGCACTCCTTTTTCAGTGTGTTTCACTGTACAACACTCATTTTCAGAATCATGTTCTAAAAATAGGATATAATTTTGATCAGCGGCTTCCTTTAAAAATTTTTCTTTTTCTGTAAGCGTTAATAAAGGTCTTGTATCATACCCCATTACATAAGGCAATGGAATATGGCCAATAGAAGGCAACAAATCTGCTGCAAAAACAATGGTTTTATCTTTATACTTTATTTTTGGAATCATTTGTTGATCTGTATGGCCATTTGCGTATAAAATATCAAACTGACTGAAAGGTGAATTCTGCCCTTCATTGGCAAAATGTAAATGACCGCTTTCTTCCATAGGTAAAATATTTTCTTTCAGGAAGCTGGCTTTTTCCCTGGCATTAGGTTTTGTAGCCCATTCCCAATGGCTTTTATTACTCCAATACTTAGCATTAGGAAACTTCATCTCTAATTTGGTTTGGGCTGCATCTTTCCAACCCACTCCACCACCACAATGATCGAAATGCAAGTGCGTTAAGAACATATCTGTAATATCCTCCGGCTTAAACCCCGCAGATTTTAATGATTTATTCAAAGAATCATCACCATGCAAGTAAAAATGGCTAAAGAATTTAGCATCCTGCTTATCGCCAATGCCATTATCAATTAAAATTAACTGATCTCCATCTTCTATTAACATACACCGCATGGACCAGGTACACATATTGTTTTCATCTGCCGGATTGGTTCTTTGCCACAAAGCTTTGGGCACCACACCGAACATACCACCTCCATCTAATTTAAATAAGCCTGTTTCTATAATATGTAATTGCATTGTCTACTATTTTTAAATTTTATTCTTTATCTTTTACTACTAAATAGCAAGATTTCATTTTTAAGCTAATACTGTTATTACTACTTCAAATAACACCCCTATGATCCCTCTTTTCCCCAATTGGGGGAATAAAAAGGGGGCTTGGGGATAACCTCATCGACATAAGTTAGTAGAAAATATAAACTTCATCACTATTTTATACAGTAGTAAAAGTCTTGTTATCTCATTTGAGGTGTAAATATCAGCCAGGTTCTGACCAGCATTCGGCTGGCAAGTCTAGGATAATTTGATCATTAAATTATAGGCATAAAAAAAACCGCATAAAAGCGGTTTTTAATAATTTATTATTTAACGACACCCATCTGACTAAACTTATCGATTCGTTCCTCAATTCTTTTGTCCACACCTTTCTTTCCTAGCTCCTTGGCGTGTTTTAATATCGTCTTTTTAATTTCTTCAGAGATAGTTTTCAAATCATTATGCGCCCCACCTAAAGGCTCAGGTATAATGCCATCTATGAGTTTATTTTTGAGCATGTCCGGTGCTGTTAACTTCAAAGCTTCAGCGGCTTGTTCTTTGTAATCCCAGCTTCTCCATAAAATGGAAGAGCATGATTCCGGAGAAATTACAGAGTACCAGGTGTTTTCTAACATAAGCACCTTATCACCAATGGCAATTCCTAATGCACCACCAGAAGCTCCTTCACCTATAATAATACAGATAACGGGCACCTTCAGCATAAACATCTCTTTCAGATTTCTAGCGATGGCTTCTCCTTGTCCACGTTCTTCGGCTTCTAAACCCGGAAAAGCACCTGGAGTGTCAATAAAGGTAACAATTGGCTTTTTAAACTTTTCGGCCATTTTCATGAGCCTCAATGCTTTTCTATATCCTTCAGGATTAGCCATTCCAAAGTTTCTCATTTGGCGCTGTTTTGTATTACGCCCTTTTTGTTGTCCGATAAACATAAAAGTTTCACCTTTTACCGTACCGAAACCGCCTACCATGGCTTTATCGTCAGCTATATTTCTGTCGCCATGCAATTCGATAAAGTCATCTGTTATTTCGTAAATATAATCCAAAGTATAGGGTCTGTCCGGGTGGCGGGACAGTTGCACACGCTGCCAGCGGGTCAGATTTTGGAAGGTCTCTTTTTTTAAGGACACAATTCTCTCTTCTAATTTTTTGATAGCTAAACTTATATCAATATCGCTATCCTGCGCTAAAGATTTCATGCCTGCTAACTTATTTTCTAGTTCTACTATCGGTTGTTCGAATTCCAAAAGCATTGTTTTAGTTTATTTTTAAGATTGTAAAATTAACATTTTAATCTGAAGACACACAAAAAAAACATAAATGAAAAGAAATCTAAATGTCTTGGTGCACATTATATGTATTTAAAAAATAATGTTGCTTAGGTAAAAAATCAATAACTATGATTGATCTTACGTTTATTTCTATACTACTGTTTTAATTTTATCTAATTTATCAGGATCTAATGGTTTACTAATTAAGCCTTTAATAAATGGGTTATGCTCTACTCTTTTAAGATCTCGAGGATCAATAGAGGAAGAAGTAATATATATTATCATTTTATTTTCCATTCCTGCTATTTCTAAAGCTTCAATAAACTCCCAGCCATCCATTAAGGGCATATTAATATCCAAAAAGACAACTTCCGGTAGGTCGTTAACTGCTAGTGATTTTAAATACTCCAAAGCTTTATTTGCATAGTCATAAGTAATAATTTCCATTGCAAAGTCCTCATCTTCCATAATAAATTCACACAAATGCAAAAACAAATCATCATCATCTATGATTAGTACTTTATTAAATGCTGCCATCTTTCAAAAAAACTTTAAATGTTGATCCTTTTCCAACTATACTTTCCACTTCGATTTTTCCACCCATAGATTCCACCTGATTTCTGGTTAAAAACAATCCTAAACCTCGTGAATCTTTATGGTTATGAAACGTTTTGTACATTCCAAATAACTTCTCTCCGTATTTATCAAGATCTATTCCCAGACCATTATCTTCAATTTCTATTATTACTATTCCCTTTATACTCCGATTGCTAATTCTAACATATGATTCGCTTTTTTCGGGATCTCTATATTTTATGGCATTAGTCAGTAAATTTGTTACTATACTTTCAAAAAAAGCAGGTACTGCTTCTATTAAAACATTTTGAGAAACCTCATTTAAAAAATAAACTTGAGCCTCTGAAATCATGTTTTCAAAAGTATCTAAAAAAGCTGTTACTGCATCACCTAAATTTACTTTTTTGATTTCTTCAGTGGAAGAAACTACTGAAACTACATTATTGAGATGGTGCAATGTGTCATCTAGCTTATTAGAAGCTTTATTAAGCATTTTTATGAATTCATTTTCTGCTAATTCAGGATGTTTATTATTTATTAAATACATTAAGCCTTGAATATTGGCAGAATGAGATCTTAAATTATGAGAAACGATATAGGTAAAATTTTTGAGCCTATCGTTTTGATCTTCTACTATTTCTACATATTTCTTTAGTGAATTTTCTTGTTTTTTCCGTTCAGAGATATCAGCAATATATCCATCTAATCGAGAAGGAATTCCACTATCATTAATTATAACACCTTTTACAAGGACCCATTTTAGAGCACCTTCTTTAGTTTTAATTCTATACTCTGACTCGAAACTACCATTTTCGTTTAAGTTAGCATACGCATTCTCGAGCAAATATTTATCAGCGTTGAAAATTCCAAACTCCCAGCTATCACTTACCAATTTATCTAAATAATAGGAAGGTGAATACCCGGTTAATTTTTCAATTGAAGGGGTTACAAATTGCATTTTGTAACTTGGTAAACTAACAGACCAAACCACATCCGACAAATCTTTCAATATGCTTTCCATCTGGTTCTTGGTTTGATCCAATTGTTTTTCAGCCTCGATCCTTTTTGTTATATCAATAATAGTAATTACCACTTCATTTACCTTCCCCTTCTCGTAGCTCATTGGGGCGGCTACTAAGGATAAATATTTAACGGTGCCATCATTCCATACAAGAGAAAGTTGGGTGTCTTTTTCAACTTCACCAGTTTCCAAAACCTTTGTAAAGGGTAATTCTTTGTGGGGAAAAGGTCGCCCATCCATTGTATAAATATCCCAAATAGGATCGTTAAATGTCTTTTGCTCTATAACACTTTTATTTAACCCAAGTACTTCTTCGGTACTATGATTTACAAATATTATTTTCCCATACTTATTTAACACCATTAAATTTAAGGCATCCGTATTGATGATTTTGTTCAAAAATTGTCTTTCTAACTCTAAATCATGTTCAAGTTTTTTCCTGTCGCTAATTTCCATGTGCATTCCAG
>JBBSPJ010000325.1:0-5183 GCA_038258905.1 Cytophagales bacterium | reverse complement strand
TCAATAGCAAGGTTAATTCCTTTCAGAATGAACTGCTTTCTGAACTTACTGGCAATAAATTTATCAACGTCTGTTAAATGTATCATATTTCTTTCTTTAGTGTTCAATGTCGTTTATTTAAGCCTTTTTTTAAAACCTCATCCTTGTATCCTTCTCCGAGGGGAGAAGGAAAGTTGTCTTAACTAAACGACATTGATTTATAAATTTTACTTTCCAATTAGTATGCCACATGAAAAAACCGACTATTCAAGCATTTAAGCAGGTATTTAGAATCCTTCCTTGTTCATAAGCGAGAGATTACGTCCGAAATCGGACGGTGGTTTTTCTAATATTGTTTTCGTTAATAATTATAAATCAATAGAACCTGCAACAATTTATTCTTCTTCAAAACAGCTTTGCAAAAGCTGGTCTCGTTCCTCCTCGTTACAAACGAGGAGGATAATTCTATCCCTATTCATCTTTCAATGCTTCTGCAGGATTAATTCTGATTGATTTAATAGTTTGAAAGCTGATGGTAATCCATGCAATAAGTAACGCAGTTAGCCCTGCTCCTGCGAAATACCACCAGGCAGGTTCAATGCGGTAAGCGAAGCCCTGCAGCCATTTGCTGGCTACCCAATAGCTTACAGGTAAGGCAATCACTATGGCCACCAATACCATTTTTGTGAAATCTGCAGTCAGTAATTTCATAATCTGCAATCCGCCTGCACCTAATATTTTTCTAATGCCAATTTCCTTTTGCCTACGTTCAGCAGTGAAAGCCGCTAGACCGAATAAACCTAAACAGGATATAATAATAGCAATGCCGGCAAAGTACCTCGAGAGTAAAGACACCCTTTGTTCCGCCTGATACTGCGCCTGGTAATTAGCATCCAGAAATTCATAATTGAAGGTGAAACCTGGATTAAAATCTTTATACAGCGACTGAATCGCTGCCAGAGTTTCCTCTGCACTATTGGCTTCTATTTTAGCAAAAATGCTAAGCATAAAACTTATATCATAATGAAATAGCATAGGAGCAACTTCCTCATGTAAGGAAGAGAAGTGAAAATCCTTCATAACTCCTATAATCTCTTTTTCCTTGCCCCACATGGTTACAGTTTTCCCAATTGGATCTTCCAAGCCCATCTCCTCAATAGCCGCTTCATTAAAAATGATCTTGTTTTCTTCTGCTCCAAACTTTTCTGAGAAGCTCCTCCCTTCCTTCATTTCTATCCCTAAAGTCTCTACCAAACCGTAATAAGCTCTTGCCTGCTCAAATAAAATATTGCTTTCTGGATCTTTGCCTTGCCAGGTAACTCCGGTAGTAGAAGCACCGCTCTCCACAATAGAATGCGTGGTAGCTGAAGCGATTACTACGCCAGGAAGCAACTTTAGCCGATTAATAAAGGGCTCTAAGCGATCGGCTACTGCTCCTTCTATAGGAAACTTAAGTACATGCTCTCTATTATATCCAAGCTGTTTATTTTGAATAAACTCGATTTGCTTGTAAACCACCCAAACTGACACCAACAGAATAATTGAAATTACAAACTGAAAAACCACCAGTCCTTTGCGTGTCCAAACTTCACCAGTTGAGGTAGTTAATTTACCTTTTAGAATACTTACCGGTTTAAATCCAGAAAGGTACAGTGCCGGATAGCTACCGGCCAATAAGCCGGTAAAAAGGGTGATAGCGAACAAGGCCAGCACTACTTCAAGACTGAAAACTAAAATCAATTGCTTACCAGTCATTACATTGAATTGCGGCAATAGTATAATTACCAACAGGCAGGCCAGAATTACTGATAGGAAAGTCATGGTAATTGACTCGCCCAAATGCTGGAATACTAACTGTTTTCTATTGGCTCCTAAGGTTTTCTTCACCCCTATTTCCTTGAGCCGACCGGATGCTTTGGCAGTGCTTAAATTCATGAAGTTGATGCACGCAATAGCTAACACAAAAATGGCGATAATAGCGAATAAGTTCACATAACTAATTCTGCCTCCGGCTTCCTCTCCATTCTCAAAGTTACCATGTAAATATCTGCTGGAATATTGTTTGAGAAAGGGCTCTACGTTGGACCTTTCTACCTTATTTTTAATCAGTGGAGCCACTTTTTGGTTCAGCTTTTCAATATTGGCTCCTTTTGCTAACTCCACATAGGTGAGTGCTATATAATTACCCCAGTGGTTGCGCTCTTGCCCCATTAAATCATCAATAAAGACTGAGAATGGCAGTACAAATTCAAATGATTCGGTGCTATTTTTGGGCAAATCACTTATAACTCCGGTAACTTTCGCCTGGCCTTTAAATGTCAATATTTGCCATTCAACACTTTCGCCAATTACCTCTGCAGTTCCGAATAGACGTTTTGCCAACGATTCAGTTACAACAATTCCACTTTTATTTGAAAGTGCCGTTTTCGAATCTCCTTTTAAAAAGGGAAAAGAGAAAAGTTGAAAATATTCTGCTCCGGAAAATTTTCCTCTCGTTTTCAATTTATCTTCACCGGAAGAGAGGGAAAAACTGTCGCCAAATTCATTGGTATCTGTATCCTCCACAGCTACCAGCACCTCGGGAATTTCTTCCTCCAGCACATCAGCTAAAAGTGCCGGTACAGGAGGAGCAGAGCGAATTTCTCCATTTTCCTCGTGATGTAAGTACACTTGATAAAGCTGATCATCCTTCTCATGAAATTTGTCGATAGAAAGCTCATCATTAACCCACAAAAAGATGAGCAAGGCACAGGCCATTCCAGTGGATAGTCCTATAAGATTAATGAAAAAAGTACTTTTAAATCTTTTGAAATTACGGTAGATGAGCAGGAGGTTGTGCTTGAACATGACATTTTGTTAAATTTTATTATAACAATGCTTATCCAATTGCGGTGCCAGAATGGAAAAACGAACCAAAGGATGTTCAAATGGAGTTTTCTCTATATTTCATGTTCAAAAATGCTCTTCATTTGTCCGATTACGGTCGGTAATGGATTAGTAATAACCTCTCCAAAATTCATTCTAAGAACATAGTGCTTGATGAAATATATAAAAAGTCATAGGCTGTATTAATTTAATATTGCTAGAAGCAATTATTTATTCTTTTCTTTTTGCTACTATATAACTAGCTCTGTTTGCTAGTTGCTAAGCTGCCTGAATTTTAACTCACCCAGCCAAAGGCTGGCAGGCTCCTGATTCGTCTTCGACAAATCTGTCCCCTCTGTCCCGAGGATAGAGGGGAGGAACCTCGTGTCAATAAATATTTCTCTTGAATTTAAAGTTTGTAAATAAGTATCAAATTTAAGATAAACGTATGTAATATTCCCTTCTCTTCAAAAAAAGAGAAGGGTGGTCCGCCAGCTGGCGGATCGGGATGAGTCAGAAAAACTGAGGCTATAGAAAGATTCGTTCTTTCAAGTTATCACATTTGAAGTTCAGTTCAAATAACTGCGATGACTTAAACAAAAAGAAACAATAATTCAAGAAAGTTTAATGTTACTACCCTGCAGGCCTTCGCTGGCCCACTAAACTTTCCTCCCACCCGCTTTTCCGAGTTCCTCGGAAGTGGGCGATTTCATTCTAATCGTGTTGAACAATAAAAATGAGGTTATATCTCATGACGTTGGATATTTAATCTACAATTAAAAAAATAAGAAATCATGATTTTATTTTGATTAGATAAAACTTTTCCAAAGTTCGGAACTTTGGAAAAGTTATCTGAATTATATCCACTTTAATTCTCTTTTAATGTAATCGATGGGTTTATACTAAAAGTTCTAATCGTTTGTACTGTAACTACCAATCCGGCAATTAAAAATAAAAACAGTATCGGCAAGACAAACATCCACCAAACTAAATCTATCTTAAATGCATAATCCAAAAGCCAATTTGAAGAAATGTAGTAAATTAAAGGCAAAGAAATTATAGCTGCAACACCCAAATTAATCAGAAAGCCCTGACTCAATAGGATACTCACATCTAGCCTTTCGGCACCCAGTATTTTTCTGATTCCAATTTCCTGTATTTTACTAGACGCTGTATAATAGATTAAACCAAAAAAGCCCATAGCAGCCACAATAATGGATAATAATGAAAACAAACTGAATGCTTTCATAAATAGATCATCTCTTTTGTATTGGCGATTATAGTATTGGCCTAAATAAAAATAGCTAAATGGATTACCTGGAAAGAATTCAGCCCACATTGATTTTAAGTTTAACAGACTGCCATGATTCATATCATCCGCTAACTTAAGGTAATAATAATTTTCAGGAGCTCCACTTGCTTCAAAAATAATTGGTTGATAAGCTCTATCCATTGAATATTGATGGAAATTCTCTACCACCCCTACTATAGTTGGCTGAGAATTTATTCTGTAAATTATTTTCTCCCCAATAGCTTGTTCAGGACTACTAAAACCTAGTAATTCAGAGGCTTTTTCATTAACGATTATAGCTTGCCCAAATTCCAAATCAGAGGTAAATGATTCATCAAAAGCTCTTCCGGCTATGAGGTTGAACTTAAAATTTGATATAAAATCGAAGTCTACCTTAGTAAAAGCATAAGATCCTGCCTGATCTTCAGATGAACCAAGTCTCCTAACATAACCTGTCGCCTTTCCTCTTATTTCTTTGCCAGGTATAAAGTTAGCCGCAGTAACTTGATTTACATTAGGCATTTTAAGCACCTCTGTTTTAAAGGTGGCTAACCTGGAATTATAAATAGAATCATTACCTATATTAATATTAGGTCCATTAATCACCATTGTTTTATTAATATCAATTCCCAAATGTTTTTGTTGCATGAACCTCATTTGAGAATAAAGTATAATCGTGCAGCCAATTGCTATGATAGAACAGGCAAATTGAACTGTAACCAGCACTTTTCTGAGACTCGGTTGGGGTTTTTGAAAGTTATTAAAGCGGGTGTTTTTAGGTTTGAACCTTGAAATATAGAAAGCTGGATAAACTCCTGAAATTAGTGTGCCAGATACTAAGGTTAATAATAAAAATAACCAGAAATGGACTGTATTCAACTTTCCCATCAGGTTAAACACAAGCAAATCAGTAATGAAAGGCTGGGCTATATAAATCAGGAAACAAGCTGCCATAAGAGCAAAAATATTAATCATTAATGTCTCCATCAATAACTGATAAAATAGCTGGGTGGAATTTGCCCAATAAACCTTACGAATGCCAACTTCT
>JBBSPJ010000324.1:0-5186 GCA_038258905.1 Cytophagales bacterium | reverse complement strand
TCCCAGATGCCGTTGCTCCAGGCAAATGCATAATCTCTGTCTAACCCACCACCTGATTCAGTGTTCGAGCTTAAAACGGATGCTCCACGGATGGAGTATTTACCATACTCGTAAGCAGTCCAGATTTTACCTAAGTTGGCACCCAGGCCTAATATGACTGCTAGCAGTAGAATCCCTACAGTTTTAGCAAATTGAGGAAGAGCTTTTTCTTTAATAGCGGTTACTAATTGGATAATTCCATAAATTAATACAATCAGCATCAGATAATAAGTGATTTGATAGTGATTGGAGCTAATTTCTAATGTCATAGCCAAGGCAGTAATCACAAAACCATATAAATATTTTCTCTGAAAACACAGCACAATACCAGCTAATACTAAAGGCATATAGCTTATGGCTGAGACCTTCCAGATATGACCTGCTTCCACACTTATTAAAAAGAAAGTATTCAATCCGAAAGTAGTTGCTCCGGCAATGGCCATGAGGGGATTTACTTTAAAAACCAACAATAAAATATAGAAGCTTAACATTGCTATAAAAGTATGACTAGCCGGACTTGGTAATCCTAAACTAATTGCTTTTTTAACATATTTGATCAATTCACCAGACCAGCTTACATTGATCAAATAAGCGGGCATGCCACTGAACATTCCATTCGTCCAGAGCGCTTCTTCACCCGTTTCTTCTCGAAATTCAACAGTTTCCTGATTGGCGCCAGCGCCTTGTAGTATATCGTTTTGGTTCAATGTTTTATCTTCAAAAAACAAAGGACTATACATTACTATAGTAAGCACACTAAAAATAATAATTGCTAAAATGTGGTGTAATAAATTTCTGAAATCGAATTTCTTATTCATTTTCTCTCGGTTTTGATATGCAATAATAGGGAATTAAAAAATTGCCCCAAAACATTAAGACCTTGAAGGAAATTTATATGAATGTAATTTTTATAACGGTTCAATATCTCTACTAAAAAAAGCACTTGTTAAAAACAACATAAAATATTTGAAACGAAGAATAAATATGATTACCATTGTAAACAATCATAACCTTCAAAGATCATGTTTGACTACTTCCAAAAATTAACTTATCTTGATCATCTCATCCGTACTAAAGCCACAGGTTCCTGTACCGACTTGGCTAGAAAGCTTAAAATTAGCAAAGCACAGACATATCGGTACATTGATTTTTTAAAAGAAATAGGAGGTCCAATAAAGTATGACATCTATAAAAAGACATTCTTTTATAGTGAAAGCGTGATTTTTAATTTTGGGTACAGAAAAAAATAACAATCTCATTATATGAGATTTCTATTAGATACCTTTCCAAAAAATTAAATTTATTTTAAACATTTAAAATCTTAAAGTTATGAAAATTTTATTAGTAGTATTCAGTTTTGTTCTAATTTAGCCTTTCAGCTAAGGCTCAATTAACTGTTAATTCAAATGGTGATGTAAATGCAGCTAAGTCGCTTTATATTGGTAATTTTGGAGATAACGGAAACCGTATGAGGTTTTTTTCTGGCAGTTTGGCTATTTTTGATTATTATCCTGATCTCTATTTTAGATCTGGATCGACAAGTTCATTACCTACAAGAGTTGTTTTTAAATCATCAGGAGACGTTGGTATAGGTTACAGTTCTCCTTCTTATAGGTTGGATGTTAATGGCACAGCCCGTGCCACAAGTTTTATTACAGCTTCTGATGAAAGGTTGAAGAAAAATATTGTTGTTATTTCTAATGCTTTAACAAATTTACAAAAATTGAACGGAGTAAAATATTCCTTCAAAGAGAATATGACCGTAAAACGAAAATCAACAGTTGATGGCGAAATGTATGAGGAATCCTTGATCAATATTGTCAAAGATCAAAATAATAAAATGGGATTGATAGCTCAAAACGTCAGAGAGATATTTCCTGAATTAGTCTATGAAGATAATGATGGATATTTAGGTGTTGATTATGTGTCTCTAATTCCCGTTTTAATAGAAGCAATAAAAGAGCAGCAAGCGCAAATTGACATATTGAATAAGAAAATCCTTTCTATAAAGTAATTAATTAAAAAGCACTATGAAAAAGTTAAAATTTATTTTACCTATTTTCTTATTTTCTCTTATTTGTTTCGAAAATGTTTCTCAAGCTCAAAATAAATTATTTGAATCTTTATCAGAAGAATCAGCTAATTTGAATGTGCAAAATACAAGTAGAAATATATATGAGAATGTTAAGAAAGTTGCGATTAATGGCAAAATTTCTTTGTATAAATTTAATATAGAAATTTTAAACGAAAAAGATTTTATTATAGAATTAGATAAATCCAAGTATGTAGTAACGGTGAATGAGATTGATATTAGAGATAAAGACGATTTCACGTGGTATGGACATATTCAAAATAAGTCAGGCTTTGTCACTTTAACGTATTTAAATAGCCAATTAGCAGGGAATATCTATTTAAATGGAAAAAGTTACTCGATAAGTCCATTTCCGATTACGTCAACTGTCAGCATTTACGAAGTCTCTCCTTCAAGTTACCCACCAGACCATCCACCAGGATTTGATGAAACTGCTCCTGTTTATGATATGGCTACATTTGATAATATTTCTCAATCAAATGCACCAAATATTATCAGACTTTTAGTAGCTTATACAAATGCAGCAGAAAGTGGAGCGGCTAGTATTGGATACAGCAATATGACACTTTTCCTACAAGAAGCTATAAGTGAAACTAATCAATCCTATATCAATAGTAATATCTCTCACAGAGTGAGACTTGGGATTGGTATTAAAGTTAACTATTCTGAATCAAGTAGTTTCAGTACAGATTTGGCTAGGTTTCGTTCAACCAATGATGGATATATGGATGAAATACATACTTACAGGAATAATTTTTCTGCTGATGTTTGTATTATTATATTAGATAATCCTCAATATTGCGGATTGGCTTCAGGAATTGGTTCATCAAGTAGTACGGCATTTGCAGCAGTATATTATACTTGCACCTTAGGCAACTACTCTTTTGGTCATGAAATTGGTCATTTGCATGGAGCTAGACATAATCCTCAGGCTGATCCTAATACGACCCCATTTGCGTACGGACATGGTTATTATAACTCAGTAGATAATTGGAGGACGGTAATGTCTTATGATTGTCCAGGCGGATGTACAAGAATACCGTATTGGTCTAATCCTACTGTTTTTTATTTTGGAGACCCCATGGGAACCTCTTCAGTAAGTGACAATGCAAGGGTCTTAAATGAAACTGCAGCTATTTTAGCAGGATATAGATCTATACCTTCTAATTTAACCCTTACAAGTAGTTCTAATATTCAAAACGAAGAATTTGGTGAAGCCTTGGCTAGCAATAGTATTATATTAAGTTCTAATTTCAATGTGGCAGTCGGTGGCGAGTTTGCAGCTATTACTTCTCCTAGCAGTGGTCTTTTTTACTCGCAACCGTCCACTATTAAAATAGACGAAAGTACAATTGTTGAAATTGCTGATCGATACAATATCTATCCAAATCCAAGTAGAGGAGGGGTAGTAGGTTTTAAGAGTTTAACGCAAGAAACAAATAAGACTACTTTGATCATTACTGATGAAGTTGGAACTATTTTATATTCGTTAAAAGATATAGACGATTTTGAATCTCTTAAAATTTCTTTACCCAGCCATAAGTCGGGTATGTATATATTTCAATTTATTTCTGGTGATAACGTAGAGTATAAAAAGGTGATTGTTGAATAAATAAAAAAAAGTTGCCATTAGTGAAAAATGGCAACTTTTTTATGTATTTTTGTCTAAAATTTGCCTTTATTGTATATGCACATAGCTATATATATATATATATAAAGATCATATTCATTCATATATTTTATACTTGCAATATTAAAATGGAGATTTAATTAATTTGAAGTCTCTAAAGGATCAAATTTTTTAATAAAAATTTGTAAAAATATATTCTTAATATTTTAAAAGAAATGGCATTTAATTTCCACCAAGACAGGGGCAAATATTTTCAGATTCAAAAGCAAAACTCAGAGCAAACAATTCTTCCTTTGATACAGGCAAATATAGACTTATCTTCACAAACAAAAATATTAGAGATTGGCTGCAGAGATGGAGGGGTTTTAATGCCTTTCTACGAATTGGGATGCCAGATAACAGGCTTAGAGATTAGTGAAGAACCCCTAAATAGAGCGAGAGAAAATTATGATGCTAATAGATCAAATTTTATTAATGCGGATATCCATGAGTATGTTATAAATCCATTAGCTGAAAAGTTTGATGTAATTTTATTAAAAGACACAATAGAGCACATACCCAATCAAGATAAACTAATTAGTAACCTGCACAAAATCCTTAATCCTAAAGGGGTTGTGTATTTCGGATTCCCACCTTGGCAAAATCCGTATGGAGGTCATCAACAAGTTTGTACTAACAAATTCTGTGCGGTGATACCTTATTATCATTTGTTACCTAATATTCTATACTATAGTATTATTAAAAAATTTTCACCTGAAAATTATCCATTTATTAGAGCTACAAAGGAGACTAGAATTACTCCCGAGAAATTTGAAAAGTTTATCAAAAAAGCTAATTTTAATATTTTAAAGAGAGACTTTTATTTAGTGAGTCCAGCTTATAAATATAAATTCAATTTAAAACCTAGAAAACAGTTTAAATTATTAGAGAAAGTACCCTATTTTAGAAATTTCTTTACCACAACTTGTGACTATGTTATTACTTTGCGAGATTAATTATTTATGCTCAGATATTTGATGATGTTCTCGATAGTTTACTAAGTCTCCTTCAAGTTAAGGCTCAATATAGTATGATTTTGAACAAAGTTTAGTACTTCTAGAATCAGTAATTTAAATTTATTCACCTTTAAAATACCTAAGTTGCAGATTCAATTTGTTATAGATTATAAGAGGGGGTTATTTTTGTAAGATCAGGTTTAATGTGCAAAGTCAGAGAAATAGTAGTGTCCCGACCCCCTATTAACTGGACTGCAGTTAAAGTTTGAGATTTGTCAATAAATTGCTTTTAGGTTTTTTTTTTAGGCATAGGCAAGTCAAGTAATTTTACCTGACTTACTTTGACCATTTTACTTTCCTTGACCAGATTATCTCTGGCAAGTTGCTCCTCAGCATTGCTTGCTTCCGTTTGATCTGGAGATATAAATTT
>JBBSPJ010000323.1:0-5196 GCA_038258905.1 Cytophagales bacterium | reverse complement strand
AACTATGCGAAAAATATTTATTTACTCTCTAAAATTTCTGGGGATTGTAGGGTACTTATAATGTCAATAACCTGAATAGTGCCATTTACTTCTTTGTACAAAACCTTATAATGCCTTACGACTATTCTCCGATATTTTGGATTTATGTCATCAATCTGATACTGCTTGGAAAAATAAATGGTCTTGGGACTATTCAGTAAATCAGCTTTCATATGCCTAGCTGCTTCAATTGATCTCTCCTTATAAAAATCATAAATCTCTTTCAAGGATTCTCTGGCTTGCTTTGACCAGTTTATGGTAAATTTACCCATTACCAATTCTCTGATTCTTTTTCCAATTCTTCCTGACTTAAATATTCACCAGATTCTAATTGTTTCTCCGCATGTTCTAAACGCAAATCATAAGCCTTCTTCGTCAGTGGTTTTCCCTCAACCGTATAGCCTACTATCATTTCTTCCTCTAATATCTTATCAATTTTATCTAATAAAGAGGCCTTTGACACGCTCATTATCTTTTGCATTACACTCAATTTAGTCTTTTGTAAACCCATAATTCTATTTATTATAAATACAAATTAACGATTTATTTGATTTTTATGATACTTAGCATGGTAATATTTTCATTTCAACAAAATCGATGTTATGCACCAGCTACAAGCTGGCGCAAGCACTGCGATGTAAGGCACTTTAAAAACTACTCTCTTCCCAATCCTTATCGAAAACAAATTCATTGAAGGGTTTTCTGCTGCGTTCTTTTGTTTCCCTGCCCTTTAGCTGTTCCGGCACCTCCTCTAAATCAAGCTTATAGCCTAAAGCAATAGCAGAAACTATCTCGTAATCTTCTGGGATATTAAAATCATTCTTAATATTTTCTCTCACAATGCCTGCCATTTGATGCACATACAACCCCATTGCTGTGGCTTGTGCCGACATATTGCCAACTGCTAAGCCTAGATCATGCCAACTATGAGCATTAGGTTTGCGATTAGCTTCAAAAGTTTTCCTGGCAAAAGTAAGCATTAGCACCGGTGCATTTTTTGCCCAGCTTTGATTATGCTCATTAATACCATTCAATACTTTTTTATAAAGTGTCTCTTGGTTTTTAGTAGCTACAATAAACCTCCAGGGTTGTTCATTGAAACATGAGGCTGCCCAGCGAGTTGCGTCAAATAACTGTTTGAGTTGATCTTTGGTCACTTCTTTACTTGAGAAGGCCACAGTGCTCCTCCTCTTTTTAAGCAAATCAAGTTGTAATTGAGGTAAGTTTTCTATTGAATCTGGGTTATGAACTTTCATAAAAAATAATACGGAGAGGATAATTACATGTTACTACATGAAATAGATGTTACTAATAATAGAAGATTATGCGAATTTGTTTAATCACGTTTATTCATGTGCATAGTTTTCCCAATACTCTTTTGGGCTTAATATTTTCGTCTGTTTGTATGTTGAAAATGTAAAATCGTTTGTGTTTCCCGTAATAATTAAGTCCGCAAAACACTCATCTGCAAGTTCCAAAATCATATTATCATACTTGTCGGATATCAGGTCAAGTTTTATGGTTGGGACAAACTTTTTTGCTTTTCTTTCTATTTCTGCAAGCAAACTATCGGCTCTACCAAAAAAGTCGGGGAACCTTGCAAATTTGGGTCTTGATAGCACTTCGTAATATTCAGCCATTAGTTCTTCGGACACACAAATAATGAACTTATCATCTACTAATAATTCATAAATGATTTTATAAGGATAACTATATTGGATAAGTGAAGAAACGATAACATTAGTATCAATGACGATTTTTTGCATTCCGAACTGCCCTTACTTCTTCATTTATTTCATCCATTGTCATAGAGGATAATCCGTATTTCTCAGCTAACTCTACACTTTTATTTAGGTTCTGTCGCATCAGCTCTTTTCTGATAAGTTCTACAAACTCAGTAAAAGTAAGGCTGTCTTTTTTGATATTAAATTTATTGAACTCAATATCAGAGATAGAAATATTAAGTGTCCGCATATCTTTAACTTTTTAGTAATTTACAATTTTTTATTGATGTTTTCAAGTATCCTGCTCATCCTACATAGCTCACAACGCTTGGTGGTATTTTTCTATCAACAGGATTAACTATATCTGCTTTTTAATTTAGAACCTGCAAATGTAAGTGCTGCTGAAATAGCTTCATCAGATATGTGAGGGTGTGTTTCAATAATTTGTTCCCTAGTCTCACCTAAAGATAACCTTTCTAATATTGATTCAACTGTAAAACGGGCACCTGCAATAACAGGTTTACCTTTCATTATTTTTGGGTTTGATTCTACTTTTAGCATTTCATTAGATTTTACATTCCTTAATCTACATGAAAATTTGTTTTATGCCATTTAAGTTCCTTCTTAATTAAATTCGTGTTTTTTTGCTTTAACTTCCGATATTGATAATATAGAGTTATCAAACATTTCATAAAAGTAAAAAGCCACTCAGTTTCCCGAGTGGCTTTAGTCTCAATTCTTAATTCTTAAATCTCAGCTCTCTCTTAACTCCCACACATCTCACAATTGTCCGGATCATCCAGTGAGCAGGCCATCTGAGCGGCTTTTAACGCTTTCAAGTCATCATCCGCACTGGAATCCATATTATTGTTAGTGTTGGGCTTAGGAGCCGGAGTTGTATTTCTTGGCTCGGGCTTCACTTCCGTTTTCGGCTTTGGCTCACCCAATTGTGATTTATCTACCGTAAACTGAATAGCACTTGTTGCTGCTTTGGATCTTAGGTAATACATACCTGTTTTCAAGCCTTTTTTCCATGCATAGAAGTGTAATGAAGTCAGCTTAGCAAAATTAGGATCTTGCAAGAAAACATTCATACTTTGCGACTGGCAAATATAAGCTCCTCTATCAGCTGCCATATCAATCACCGCTTTCTGAGAAATCTCCCAAACAGTTTTGTACAATTCTTTGATATGTGGCGGTATGCCTTCGATATTCTGAACAGAACCATTGGCTCCAATCAACTTATTCTTCATGTTGTCATTCCAGATACCCAACTCAATTAAATCGTGCATTAAATGCTTGTTCACGATCACAAACTCTCCTGAAAGGGTTCTTCTTGAGTAAATGTTAGAAGTATATGGCTCAAAACACTCGTTATTTCCTAAAATCTGAGAAGTAGAAGCAGTTGGCATAGGAGCAACTAATAAAGAGTTACGCACACCATGCTTTTTCACGTCCTGCTTTAAGCTGGTCCAATCCCATCTTTGGGTTGGCTCTACACCCCACATATCGAACTGGAATATACCTTTTGACACAGGAGAACCTTTGTAAGAAGAGTAAGGACCCTCTAAAGCTGCCAAATCTTTTGAAGCCGTCATGGCCGCAAAGTAGATGGTTTCAAAGATTTCCTTGTTTAAAGTTCTTGCTTCAGGAGAATCAAATGGATAGCGCATTAAAATAAAGGCATCAGCCAATCCTTGTACTCCTAAACCAATTGGTCTGTGGCGTACATTACTGTTTTCGGCTTCTTTTACCGGGTAGTAATTAACATCTATTACTTTATTAAGATTTTTGGTAGCTGTATAAGTAATATCATAAAGCTTGTCATGGTCGAAGTAGTTCTTGCCTTGCTCATCTTTACTAACAAACATAGGCAATGCCAAAGAAGCCAGATTACAAACTGCTACTTCATCTTTGGAAGTATATTCCATAATCTCAGTACACAAGTTAGATGACTTGATAGTACCTAAATTCTTTTGGTTAGATTTCTTATTGGCTGAGTCTTTGTACAACATATAAGGCGTACCGGTTTCAATTTGTGATTCCAATACTTCAAACCATAAATCCTGCGCTTTGATGGTTTTTCTACCACGGCCTTCACGCTCATATTTCTCATACAACTTCTCAAACTCCTCACCATAGCAATCAGCCAATCCTGGAGCTTCGTTAGGGCAGAATAAAGTCCAATCTGCATCAGCCTCAACTCTTTTCATGAATAAATCAGAAATCCATAGCGCATAGAACAAATCTCTGGCACGCATTTCTTCTTTACCGTGATTCTTTTTCAAATCAAGGAAAGCAAAAATATCGGCATGCCATGGCTCTAAGTAAATAGCAAAGCTACCTTTTCTCTTTCCACCGCCTTGATCTACGTAGCGAGCGGTCATGTCGAAGTTTCTTAACATCGGCACAATACCGTTGGAAACTCCACCAGTACCTTTAATATAAGAACCTGTAGCACGCACATTGTGAATGCTCAAACCGATACCACCCGCAGATTGCGAAATTTTAGCAGTTTGCTTCAAGGTATCGTAAATACCATCGATACTATCATCCTGAATTGTTAGTAAGAAACAAGATGACAATTGCGGTTTAGGGGTTCCCGCATTAAATAAAGTAGGAGTTGCATGAGTAAACCATTTCTCCGACATTAAATGATAAGTTTTTAGTGCCGATTCAATATCCTCACCATGAATACCAATTGCTACACGCATGAGCATATGTTGCGGACGTTCCACAATTTTAGTATCCACTTTCATTAAGTAAGATCTCTCTAAAGTTTTGAAACCGAAATAATCATAACCGAAGTCGCGATCGTAAATAATAGCAGAATCTAATTGAGCCGCATGCTTTTTAATGATGCCATATGTTTCTTTCGAGAGCAATGGAGCATTTTGTTCTGTTTTAGCATCTACATACGTGTAAAGCCTTTTCATGGTGCTTGAAAAAGACTTGCTTGTATTTTTATGTAAGTTAGAAATGGCAATACGTGCCGCTAACTTCGCATAATCAGGATGTTTCACGGTCAGGGAAGCAGCTGTTTCAGCAGCCAGATTATCTAATTCCTGAGTGCTTACACCATCATAAATACCATTAATTACTTTTCTGGCTACATCTATCGGCTGGATGTAGTTCATATCCAATCCGTAACATAATTTCTCAATACGGGCGGTGATTTTATCAAACTTAACGGATTCCCTTCTTCCGTCTCTTTTTACTACTAACATACTATATTTTCGGTTATTCGGTTCTTTTAAATTTACTCAATGTTGAACAGCTTTCTGTTCCTATTATATTCCCCAATTATTAGAAGATCCTACCCCCGGCAGGCATCACCTACAGGAATCTAAAAGTCCTCGTCTAGAGAGAATCTTGCCTGGTTGTCGTCATCTTTTTTCATTACACCTGCTTTTTGGTAATCTCCTACTCTTTT
>JBBSPJ010000322.1:0-5201 GCA_038258905.1 Cytophagales bacterium | reverse complement strand
TTAGATCATTTGAATATTGAGGACGTGGAGAAAATATTGATAAGAAAAGCACTGGATAAAAATTTCGGAAATATTACGCAAGCTGCGCAGGATTTGGGGCTTACCCGCTCCTCTTTGTATAGAAGATTGGAAAAATATGGGCTCTAAGCCCATTTCAGCTAGCATACTGAGAAAAAGAATTATGCAAGCCCGAGGCTTGAGGTGACTCTCGCAAAGGCGCAGAGGCGCAACGACCTCGCAACGTAAAATGAGGAGAAATACTGAGAGTTCATGTTAAAATATGACCAATAGAACTAAGTTTCCCTTTGCGAAAACTCTGCGCCTTAGCGACTTTGCGAGACCTTTAAAGCGTCAAAGACGCCTGCGGACAAGTTGTATAATTAGAAGAAAGTAAAATAAACAGAAAATAAATTGATATTTAAAAACTTCAACATAGGCGTAATTATAAGGTTGCTCTTTGTTTTCATTTTTTTAAGCTTTATAGCTTATCTACTGCAAAGCAATGAAAATTATTTAGCCCCCATTGTCCTGTTCGTGGTGCTTATATTTCAATTTATTGAGCTTTACAATTATGTCACCAGCCTCAACAAAAAAGTAATCCGCTTCCTAGAATCTGTAAGATATTCTGATTTCTCTTCAGGGTTTTCTTCAGACAATAAAATGGGTAAATCCTTCAAAGAATTAAATATTGCTTTCAACGAGGTTTTAGAAGTGTTTCGACAAACAAGAGCTGAAAAAGAACAGAATTTGATCATGGTATCTACCATTTTACAGAATATTCAAACAGGCATTATCAGCTTTGATGCAGCCGGAGAAATTGGCATTCTCAATAGCATGTCGAAAAAATTATTGCTGACTCCACAAATCAGGAATTTGTCTGATGTTCAGAAAAGTCAGCCCTTGATCTATGAGAAATTGATGGCCATAAAGCCCGGCAAAAGTGAATTAATAATCGTAAATAATGATATAAAATTAGCCTTAAATAGCACCATTCTTAGGCTAGGCACAAAGAATTGGAAAATTGTTTCCATGCATAATATTTATTCGGAACTGCAGCAAAATGAGCTCCATGCATGGCAAAACCTTACAAAAGTTTTGAGGCATGAGATTATGAATTCCATCACCCCTATTTCTTCTTTAGTAAGTTCTATGAATGATATAATGGAAGAAGATTTAATCAAACTTTCTGCATCATATGAAATGCCATTGGAAGCACATCAGGATCTGCAATTGGGTTTAAAAACCATTGAAAACAGGAGTCGTGGCCTGGTTAACTTTATTAATGCCTATAGAGATTATACCAATATACCCGAACCCAATTTCGGAAATGTATCAGCCCAGCAATTGATTATGTATGTCAATAAATTACTCCATGAGGATTTACAAAGGCATCAAATTGAATTGAAATTGCATCTGCCCGAAAATGATTTGATACTCCGAGCGGATGAAGAACAATTGCAGTTGATATTAATTAACCTGATAAAAAATGCAAAAGAGGCATTACTTAACACAGAAAACCCATTGATTACTATCACGATCATCACCACACAAAATTTTTATTATCTGAATATAGAAGACAATGGTGAGGGAATTGTACCGGAGGCCTTAGACCGTATTTTTATCCCATTTTTTACCACCAAAAAAGAAGGCTCAGGCATTGGGTTGGCACTTTCCAGACAAATCATGCAATTACATAATGGCAAATTAAGCGTGAGTTCTACCCCGGGGGTGAATACTGTGTTCACTTTGCAATTTCCGAAGGTATGAGAAGGATGAAGAGGCTTCAACTATCGAATAAAAGGAGAATAACCAGCTTTCTCAATTATACTAAATTATTAACAACCTGAAATCTATAACCAATGCTTAAAATTAACCTTACTATAGCACTTCGTAACTTAAAGAAATATAAATCTTCATCAATTATTAATATTGCTGGCTTAGCGATTGGAATTGGTATTTGCCTGGCGATTCTGCAATACATCCACTATGAATTAAGCTATGACAAATTTCATCAAAATGTGGAAGATGTTTACCGTTTAACCTTAGACATTTCCGAAAATGATGTTACGAAAAGGAGGCAGGCAAAGACATCTTATGCTATGGGAGCCAATGCAGAACAAGATATTCCTGAGGTTGAAAAATTCTGTAGGATCCACCCGCAGTATTTTGGTGCAGTAGTTACAAATCCTGAAAAAAACCTTCCATTTCTAGAAGAAGAAGCTGACATGCTTTATGCAGATAGCACTTTTCTTGACTTTTTTAATTTCCCTTTAAAACAGGGCAATCCTTCTACGGCATTGCATGGGAAGTATAATATTGTTATAACCGATGAAATGGCAATTTAGAGGCGGAATCCGGAAAACTTTTTCATAAAATCTGATACATATTATTTGTAACTTAGTTACATAATATGTAACTTTAAACCATTAATGAGAGTAGTAAGTAAAAAAAGAATTATAGATTATTATTTGAAACATGCCAATAGTAAAATAGCATTGGAGGAATGGTATAAAAAGGTATCTAAATCGGAATGGTCAAACTTAAATGAGTTAAAAGAAACTTTTCAAAGTGCTGATTATGTAGGTAACAACAGAGTTGTTTTTAATATTAAAGGGAATGATTTTAGGTTAGTGGCTATTGTAATATATGTTTCTAAAAAGTTATATATCCGGTGGATTGGTACGCATGCTGAATACAGTAAGCTAGATGTTAAAAATATTTAATATTAATAAATTTATTGTCTTTGGTAGGATAAAAGAGATAACACTGCTAACTGAAAGTTTTAAATAGATGAACTATTCACCCAGATGGAACCCTAAAAGTAACGATGCAATTTGAGAACAAAATATACATATGTAATCAGCATGATTAGAGTAAGATACCAACCGAAGGGTGAATATATTAACATGAGGTATCGTGATAGCTTCGGTCTTTCTGATTCCATGTGACAATTAAAAACGAATATAAACACATGAAAACAGTAGAAACAAATAAACAATATGAGGAGGCTCTCAATTTAATTGAGGAATTTATTATCAAAGTTGGAGATAATCAAAGCTATGATAATCCTGATTTTGTTATGCTTGATAGACTTTCTGATTTAGTTGCTGATTATGAAGATAAACACTTCAAAATTGAGACACCATCTCTTACTGATGTAATTAAATTAAAGATGTATGAAATGGGATTGAAACAATCTGATTTAGCAGTTAAATTAGGAATTCCAAAAACAAGAATAAGCGAATACCTGAATGGTAAAAGAAATATAACCTTTGAAATTGCTAAAAAACTCCATAAGCAATTAAATATCGATGGAGATATTATTTTGCAATAAGCCTTCTACTAAATCAAAGTAATTCTTGACATAAAATAGCTTAGTCGAAAATTCAGCCCCCATTATGAGCCTTAATATAAAAGTCAAATGGTTCTACTGTAATTTCATCAAATGATATTTTTCCCTATATTCAACCCCAATGAGGAGAAATAAATTAGCCAAACAATATTTATCCATTAAAAATATTGGACCTTTCAGATTTTGGCTGGGTGTAACCGTAGGTCTGCTCATAAGTATTACTCTAAGCTTTCTTTTCAATTATTCGAGGGAATTTTATAGACTTATAAGTGCGAATTCAGCCGACTTAGTCATTTTAGGTAAAAAGGAGGTGCTGTTTTACAATTATTTCTATGCTATAACTTCTATTTGTTTAGGCTTGGCAATTAGTATTAGCATTTGGATGGCTAATCATCAACACAACCGCAAAAAAGCAAGACTTTTTAAGCAATTAAGCAGGAATAATAACCTACTAATTTTCTGGTTCACATTCATGGCAATTGGTAGAATAGGGAGTAATATGCCTTTCATCCTTTATTCACTGGAAGGTTATGATAATCATTTAGATTTATTTCAAAACTATAAAATATTATTCCTTCTGATTCCGGTCGTGATATTCTTACAGGCATGGTTCAACGTTCTATTAGTGTACAAGGCCGGTAAATGGATTTTTATATCAGTAATAATTTGCATAATGTTCCCCCTTGCATTTGTATTTGTAGATTTTAATCATGAAAAAGTTAATGCAATCTACAAACAACTCTATACCCAGGACTATGCTATCATCGATCACGAATTAAAAAATACTGAATTAAGATATGGCATAACCTATGAAAGTTCAACCGAAGAAACTCTTAAAAAATGGCACTCAGTATATGCGATGGAGCAAGTCAGCCAAATTAAAAAAGCCTTCTCATCAAAAACCAAAGTTGCTATGGATACCATTCTTCTTCAGAAAATCATTATACAATTGGCAAAAAAATCAGCAAAGGGAATGAACCACCGAAAACCGATGGAAAATTGGTATTACATTGAGCCCAATCAAGTAGTTAAGCAGCTTGAGTTTTATGATCCGGAATCCCCTGAAACCTATGAATTATTCCAGATTTTAAAAGAACAAATCGATTTGACTAATCTTGAAAGAATAAAGTGGAACGATTCGGAAAGTTATTCAAGATTGGAAAGAAGAAGAGCAAATTATGGGGAATATTATGTGCCTACTGGTATCATTATGCAGTTGAAAACTGTTTCTGATAGCTTGAAAAATACGGTGAAGTATAAAGCGTTAAGCTCTGATTTGCCCAAACTCACTAAAGAAGAAAATAAATATTTAAATTAATTCAACTTTCTCAACTTATCATCGTAATATTGCAATATATCAACAAGAACAATGGGAGTTACCAAATCAGATTTATTTTCAGATGTACAAAATGGCATTGCAACAGCAGCTAAAGCCTTTTCTCATCCGGCTCGAATTGCCATTATTCAATATCTGCTAAAATCAAATCAATGCATTAATGGTGATTTAATCCAGGAACTAGGTCTAGCACAAGCCACTATTAGTCAGCATTTGAGAGAATTAAAAGAAATAGGCATTATACAGGGTACAATCGAAGGTACCAGAGTGAGCTATTGTATTAATCCGGTTCGTTGGGAAGAAATAAAAGCACAGTTCAACGAAATTTTTAACCAATACAATCTACCGGCAGACAACTGCTGTTAAAAAAATTTAAAAACAATCATCGTAATATCGCAATATAACTACACTAAAATTAAACAATATGAAATGAGCATAAATTTTAGAGTCCTCAATTTACCAACCGAGGATGAATAAAATTTGTCGAATTCCATGTGACTAACAGAATAAAAC
>JBBSPJ010000321.1:0-5204 GCA_038258905.1 Cytophagales bacterium | reverse complement strand
CCTAAAAAGAAGCCTTCCGGTGATAATACTTCCGGAAAGGAAAACTCAAAGAAACAAGAACAATTGAATCAGCATAAAAAAGATTATGCCGGAAAACCTCTCACAACCAACCAAGGATTAAAGGTAAATGATACTAATAACTCGCTTAAGAGCGGGGAAAGAGGTTCTACTTTATTGGAGGATTTTCTATTGCGAGAGAAAATATCCAGCTTCGACCATGAGCGAATTCCTGAACGCATTGTGCATGCCAGGGGAAGCGCAGCACATGGCGTATTTGAATTGTATAAAGCTATTCCTGAATTCACAAAAGCAGGAATTTTTAATGATACAAGCAGAAAGACTCCTGTTTTTGTAAGGTTTTCCACTGTGGCAGGTTCCAAAGGTTCACCCGATTTGGCGAGGGATGTACGTGGATTTGCTGTTAAATTTTATACTGAGGAAGGCAATTGGGATTTAGTAGGTAATAATATGCCTATTTTCTTTATTCAGGATGCTATGAAGTTTCCAGACCTTATTCACTCGGTTAAACCTGAGCCACATAGAGAGATTCCGCAGGCGGCCTCAGCTCACGACACATTTTATGATTTCGTTTGCCGTACCACCGAGACTTTGCACAACCAAATCTGGGTAATGAGCGATAGGGCAATTCCTCGAAGTTTAAGGATGATGGAAGGCTTTGGCATCCATAGTTTCCGCATGATCAATGATAAAGGGGAAGCACATTTCGTTAAATTTCATTGGAAACCAGTACTGGGTGTACATTCTGTAACATGGGATGAAGCGCTTAAAATTAACGGTGCAGATCCCGATTTTCATAGAAGAGACTTATGGGATGCCATAGATAGCGGTCAGTTTCCCGAGTGGGAGCTGGGCTTACAGCTTATTCCCGAGAAAGATGAACATAAATTTGATTTCGATCTGCTGGATCCTACCAAACTTATACCAGAGGAAATGGTGCCAGTACAAACGGTAGGTAAACTAACACTTAACAAGAACCCTGATAACTTTTTTGCAGAAACTGAACAGGTAGCTTTCTTGCCGGGACATATTGTGCCTGGTCTGGATTTTACCAATGATCCTTTATTGCAAGGGAGACTTTTTTCTTACCGGGATACGCAGTTATCTAGGTTGGGATCCATCAATTTTGATCAAATCCCCATTAATAGACCTGTAGTAGAAAAGCACAATAACCAGAGAGATGGGCACATGCAGATGGAAATTCCGAAAGGACAAACAGCCTATTTCCCTAACTCAATTGGAGGTGGTTGTCCACATTTGAATAAAATAGCAGAAGGTGCATTTGATTCTTATGAAGAAAGGATTGATGCCAAAAAAATCAGAACCCGAAGTGAGAGCTTCAACGACCATTTTTCACAGCCGGCCTTGTTTTACCGCAGTTTGGCAGCGTGGGAGCAAGCCCATGTGGCAGCAGCTTATACTTTTGAGTTGGGAAAATGTAAAATCGATGATATAAAGGCAAGAATGCTTTGGGTAATCAACCAGATTGATGAAGGTTTGGCTCAAAAAGTAGCTGAAGGTTTAGGGATGAAAGTGCCTAAGAACATTGAAAAACCTATTAACCAGGCAATAGGTGCTGATGCAGATGTTGAGAAGCATCAACCGGGCAAAAGAAAAAATTACTTGGATAAATCTCCTGCTTTAAGTCAGGCCAACACTAAATTTGATAGCATAGCTACTCGGAAAATAGCTGTATTAGTATCGGATGGTTTTAGCCAGGAGGATTTTGAAAGAGCGAAAAAGCAATTAGAAAGCAAAGGAGCTAACCTGATGATTGTTTCTCCACATGGAGGAAAAGTTTGCAGCGATAAAGGGGCAGAGTTTGTAGTGGATGCCTCCATTAATACAACTGAAAGTGTGCTTTTTGATGCAGTTTATGTGCCGGGTGGTGAAAAATCGGTGGAGGCGTTAATGAAAGAAGCTAAATTCATAAAATTTTTAAACGAAGCATTTAAGCATTGCAAAGCCATTGCCGCAGACGGTGAAGGAGAGCAACTACTCGATAAAACAGCTATTAAATATTTTAAAGATGATAAGGCTGTATTTGTTAATGCCAAAATGAATTTATTTATCAAAGCTATTGCTCATCACCGAAATTGGGACAGGATGAAAGTGGCTGAGGAAGTGGCAGTATAATCGACTTTTTTTTAGAATTCATAGTAAAAACCACTTGTAAATATTTTATTTCCAAGTGGTTTTTTTAAGACTTACCTTTTGCCAAAATTGAAATGAATTAGGGATCTATGCCAAATAGTGTCAATTCAACTCTTTATAATTGGTCAACTTAATCAAATAGAAATTTCTAATCTTTTCCTTTATATTTAAGTGATTAAATAATTGATCAAAATTATGGTGTCCATAATTAGTGCTATTTAACAAAGGTGTAGTATATGAAAATATATGTAAAAAATATGGCTTGTGAAAGCTGTAAGGTTTTTGTGAGAGAATCCTTGGAAGAGCTTGAAATTCCTATTGTAAAAATAGAATTAGGAGAAATAGAAACTAAGGAAGATATTTCTGATGAGGATAAACATAAACTCAACAACAAAATTAAAGCGGTTGGCTTAGAGTTATTAGAAAAAAAGCAAGGGGCTTTAATTGAAAAAATCAGACAAGTCATTATTGATTATGTTTATAAATCAGATGATAGACCTAATATCAACTTTTCAGCTTTATTAAGTACTGAGCTAAACTACAGCTATACCTACTTAGCCAATATATTTTCGGAGGTGGAAGCAACTACTATAGCACAATACATCATTGCACTGAAAATTGAACGAATAAAAGAGCTAATTATATTTGGTGACCATACTTTTTCAGAAATTGCTCACATGCTAAATTACAGCAGTGTAGCACATTTATCAGGTCAGTTTAAAAAAGCAACTGGCTTAACCCCTTCACATTTTAAGGCATTAAAGGAAAAAAGAAGAACTTCTATTCAGAAAATTTAAGTAAATATTTTCAGGAATATAGTAGCAGCAAATATTTAGAAGTAATTAAAGAAGAGAAACTCTACTTAGGTCAGACGATACAGACCGGAAATAGAAGCACTTTCTAAGTCGGCACCTCATAGAGGTCAGACTTGTTATGAAGCTAATAAGCTAGCTTAATGTTGTTCGCTAGCATCCAACAAAATTAAGATATCTGACGTTTTTAACGTGCCAACATCAGCTTAAAATTCAAGAAAACTTATTCCAACAGTAAAACTTATTTGAACTAGATTTCTGACTAGTTTTGCACTTATTGTGTAAGTAAATGCTCTAAATACACTATCTTACCATCATAAAACTATCAAGCTAAACCTAATAGAAAAAATGAGAACCCATATTCTATTGCTATTACTCACCTTTTTAATAGCAACAACTGGCTGTGCCCAAAAAGAAGTTAACTCTGAAAATTTAACAGAAGATCACGCTACTGAATTCTAGGTGTACTCTGAAAAGCAAGAAGCCATTATGGACGAGCACCTAAAAAATGATGCCTGGCGCCATGGATTGTATTCAAGAGAAAGACAGGAGGCAATAGATAAAGGACTGGAAAAAGACAGTACAATTTCCTATTTATGGCAACAGAAAGCCATGCCTCTGTTTAAGCAAGGAAAATATGAAGTCGGGATGCAATATATCGATCAGGCGGTTAAATACAACAGAAGGGGCTATCAGGACTATCGGGCTTTTATCAAATGTATTTTCGCTAAAACCTATAGAGAAGCTATTGTGGACTTTGAAGATTATAAAAAAAGGTATGGAAATGGGTTTGTGATGGATCATACCTGTGATTTTTATATTGCTTTATCTTACCTGCAATTAAACGAATTTGAAAAAGCCGAGGCAATTTTTGAAAAAGATCATGCTTATCAGCTTAAAGAAAAGGGAGCCGACTGGCTGCATCATTTAGATTTGTTTTACTATGGCATCAGTAGATATGAACAAGGGAATTATTCAGGAGCCATAGAGATGTTTGATTTAGCGCTGGATTTTTACCCTGATTTTTCGGACGTTCAAATGTATAAAGCCAAATGTTTAATGAAACAGGGTAAAACCGAAGAGGGGGAAGCACTTCATGAAATAGCAGAGATAAATGGTAGAAAAGGCTTTACCATTAACGAAGACAATGCCATTTATGAACGATACCCTTATCAAGTGAGATGGTATTAGTATAGGGGAAAATGACAGGTAAATTTACCCATTAATTACGAATTGAGACACTCTCCAAGTAGGTACCTCAGAGAGGTCAGACTTGATTAAGGTAATTAATGTAAGCTTGGCCGCTTCTAAATTAAGATGTCTGACGTTTTCAAAGTGCCAATATCGATAATAGGCTATGCTTTCAGGGTATAATTTCTGCAAAATAAGCGTTTTCTTGTATTTATCGAACGATAAAAATCCATCAAACTTTATCTACACTTGCAAAATTAAACAACTGTATGTAATATTATATCAAAGTCAGTGCTCATAGATATTTTATTACCAAGAAATCTATCACATTAAGATATAATTTTTACTTTATTTTCATTTAAAATGAAAGCTTTTATTCAGACAAAATATGGAGGACCTGAGGTGCTCCAGTTGGGAGAGGTACCACAACCTAGCGTAAAAGATGACCACATTTTGGTAAAAGTGATGGCCAACTCTGCAAACCCAGCCGATTGGCATATCATCAGAGGGAAACCTTATTTTGCAAGACTTACCTTTGGATGGTTTAAGCCTTCTCAGAAAGTCCCTGGAGCAGATTTTTCAGGGATTGTAGAAGCGGTGGGGGCAAATATAGTCGATTTTAAGGTGGGAGATTATGTTTTTGGGGAGTCATTAAAAGGCGGTGCTTTTGCTGAATATATTAGTGCACCAGCCAATGTTTGCTCCATTATGCCAAAAGACTCAAGCTTCATCGAAATGGCCTGTGTGCCTATTGCTGGTTTGACCGCTTTGCAAGGCCTTATTACTTTTGGGAAGCTTAAACAAGGTGAATCAGTATTGATAAATGGTGCATCTGGCGGAGTGGGACACTTCTGCGTACAAATGGCAAAGGCCTATGGGGCGAAAGTCGTGGCGGTATGTTCCGCCAAAAGTATTGATTTTGTTAAATCCTTGGGAGCTGATAAGGTGATTGCCCACGATAAAGAAAGTATCCATGAACATAGCGGTAAATATAATCTGGTAATAGATACCCATGGTAATCTGAACCAT
>JBBSPJ010000320.1:0-5230 GCA_038258905.1 Cytophagales bacterium | reverse complement strand
ATGCTGAAAAAATAGTGAAGATAATGGATATGGCCATGAAGAACGGTGCGCCTGTTATTGGATTAAATGATTCAGGTGGAGCCAGAATTCAAGAAGGAGTGGTTTCCTTAGGAGGCTATGCAGATATTTTTTACAGAAACGTTAGAGCCTCAGGGGTAATCCCTCAAATTTCTGCTATAATGGGTCCTTGTGCCGGGGGAGCCGTTTACTCACCTGCCATTACAGACTTTATTATGATGGTGGAAAACACCAGCTATATGTTTGTCACTGGTCCTAACGTAGTGAAAACCGTAACCCAGGAAAATGTTACTGAAGAAGAATTAGGTGGGGCCAGTACCCATAGCACCAAGAGTGGTGTAACTCATTTTTCATGTGCTAATGAATTGGAGTGCATCAATAACATTAAAAGATTATTGAGTTACGTTCCACAAAATTGTGAGGATGCACCTCCTTCCGTTCCTTATGAGAAGAAAGAGGATGAAAGTAGACAGCAACTGAATGAAATTATTCCTGATAATCCGAATCAGCCTTATGATATGCGTGAGGTCATAGAAGGAACAGTGGATGATAAAAGTTTTTTTGAAGTGCATAAAAATTATGCTGAAAATATAGTAGTAGGATTTGCCCATTTAGCTGGTAGGAGTATCGGTGTAGTAGGAAACCAACCTGCATCACTGGCTGGAGTATTGGATAACGAAGCCAGTAAAAAAGCAGCACGTTTTGTGCGTTTTTGCGATAGTTTTAATATTCCGCTATTAGTTTTTGAAGATGTACCGGGGTTTTTACCGGGTACCGATCAGGAATGGAATGGAATTATAACTAATGGAGCTAAATTATTGTATGCATTTAGCGAAGCCACTGTGCCAAGAGTAACGGTAATTACAAGAAAAGCTTATGGTGGAGCATACGATGTAATGAACTCCAAACATATTGGAGCAGATATGAATTATGCATGGCCAACAGCTGAAATTGCAGTAATGGGAGCTAAAGGTGCTGCGGAAATAATTTTCAGAAAAGAAATAGCTGAGGCAGATGACTCTGAGGCCAAGCTCAATGAAAAGGTAGAAGAGTATACTGAGAAATTTGCGAATCCTTACAGGGCTGCTCATAGAGGGTACATCGATGAAGTAATTCTACCGAAGGATACCAGGAGCAAGTTGATAAAAGCATTTGCGATGCTAGAAAATAAAGTGGATGTATTACCTAGAAAGAAACACGGCAATATCCCTTTATAGCAGAGTAGTTAAAATTGATTTTAAGACCCTTCTATAATTATGGAAGGGTTTTTTCGTTAAATAAATACTGCTTTTTTAAAATTTATAAGACTATTAATTCCCTCATAAAAGAAGATAGCTTTTTAATCCTACAACTAAATTTAAATTAAAACACTCTCATTATAAACTTTGCACTTAAATATGTAGTTTTGCATCTTGATTATGGAGATGAAGAATATTAGGAATTTTTGCATTATTGCGCATATCGATCATGGTAAAAGTACCTTGGCAGATAGGCTATTAGATACAACACATACCGTTACAGCACGTGAGAAAAAGGAGCAGCTATTGGATAGCATGGACCTGGAACGTGAACGCGGAATCACTATTAAAAGCCATGCCATTCAAATGGATTATGAGCTAAATGGTGAGAAATATATTTATAACTTAATTGACACACCGGGTCACGTAGATTTTTCTTACGAAGTATCCCGCTCTATTGCTGCCTGTGAGGGAGCCTTGTTAATAGTAGATGCCGCACAGGGTATTCAGGCACAAACTATTTCTAACTTGTATTTAGCCATTGAGCATGATTTAGAGATTATACCGGTTTTAAATAAAATTGATTTGCCTGGAGCAATGCCGGATGAGGTTTCGGATCAGATTATTGAATTAATAGGCTGTAAAAAAGAAGATATCCTACATGCCAGTGCTAAAGAAGGTATTGGTATAGCAGAGATTTTAGAGGCCATAGCTCATAGAGTGCCTGCACCCAAAGGAGATGTGAAAGAGCCCCTTCAGGCAATGATTTTCGATTCTGTTTTTAATCCTTTCAGAGGCATAGAAGTATACTTTAGGGTTTTCAATGGTGAAATCAGAAAAGGTGATAAAATTAAATTTATCAATACCGGAAATATTTATGAGGCCGATGAAATAGGTGTTTTAAAGCTTAAGCAACAGCCTAAAGATGTGATTAGTGCCGGAAATGTAGGTTACTTAATCAGCGGGATAAAAATTGCCAAAGAGGTAAAGGTTGGTGATACAATTACCAATGCGGTGAATCCCGGTAAGCCAGTTACAGGTTTTGAAAACGTAAAACCAATGGTTTTTGCGGGTATTTATCCTGTAGACACCTCAGATTTTGAGGAGTTAAGAGCCTCAATGGAAAAGTTGCAGCTAAACGATGCTTCTTTAGTTTGGGAACCGGAAACCTCTGCCGCATTAGGTTTTGGTTTTCGATGTGGCTTTTTAGGCATGCTTCACATGGAAATTGTGCAGGAAAGACTAGAGCGTGAATTTGACATGACAGTGATTACTACTGTTCCCTCCGTACAGTTTCATGCTTTCTTAAAGGATGACACATTAGTGAAAGTAAGTGCGCCATCTGAATTGCCCGATTTAGGAGCAATAGATCATTTAGAGGAGCCTTATATTAGGGCGCAAATAATTACTAAGGATGAATTTGTAGGGCCAGTAATTACGCTTTGCATGGACAAGCGAGGAGAAATTAAAAATCAGGTTTACCTTACTCAAAGCAGAGTAGAACTTACCTTTGAAATTCCTTTGGCGGAGATAGTTTTTGACTTCTTTGATAAATTGAAAACTATATCCAAAGGTTATGCTTCGTTGGATTATGAGCTAATTGGCTACAAGGTGAGTAACTTATCTAAATTGGATATTCTTTTGAATGGCGATAAGGTGGATGCCCTTTCCGCTATTGTGCATAGAGATAAAGCCTATGAATGGGGTAAAAAACTTTGTGAGAAACTGAAGGAATTAATTCCTCGACAGCAATTTGAAATTGCTGTTCAGGCTGCCATTGGAACCAAAGTAATAGCGCGTGAAAGTGTGAAAGCATTAAGGAAGAATGTACTAGCGAAATGCTATGGTGGTGATATTTCCAGAAAGAGAAAATTATTGGAAAAACAGAAGAAAGGTAAAAAGAGAATGCGTCAGGTTGGGAATGTGGAAATTCCTCAGGAAGCTTTTATGGCCGTTTTAAAACTTGATTAATATTTTTGAAATAAAAATAACATTGAATTTAATTAGAAAGGTAGTTTTTAAAACAGGCTTCTATTTAAATCAAAAATAGCCTTATATAATATAACTCATCAACACCAGGCTAATTTCAGCCTGGTTTTTATACTCAATACTTATTAAAATCAACATGCCTATATTACTTGATGGAAAGAAAATCTCTTTCGAAATTAAAGAAGAATTAAGAATTAAAACACAACAACTCAAGAATATAGGGGGTAAGGTGCCTCACCTTTCTGCTATTTTAGTAGGTACTGATGGGGCAAGTCAAACTTATGTGAATGCAAAAGTGAAAGATTGTGAAGAAGTAGGTTTCGAATCGTCTAAATATGTTTTTGACGATAGTATTACCGAAGAGGAGCTTTTGCATGAAGTTGATAAGCTTAATAATGATGATAGAGTGGATGGATTCATAGTTCAACTTCCATTACCAAAGCACATTGATGTAGATAAAATTTTAAATGCTATTAAGCCCGAAAAAGATGTGGATGGCTTTCATCCAATTAATTTTGGTAGAATGGCTTCTAATTTGCCGGCTTATGTGCCTGCTACACCTTATGGAGTAATGGAATTGTTAAAACGTTATCAAATTCCAACGAAAGGTAAGCATTGCGTGGTGGTGGGTAGGAGTCATATAGTAGGTTCTCCCGTTTCTATTTTAATGGGAAGTGCGAATTATCCGGGTGATGCTACTGTTACACTTACTCATAGGTTTACGGAGAATTTGGAACACTACACAAAACAGGCAGATATTTTAATAGTGGCTGTAGGTAAACCGGGCTTAATAACCCCCGATATGGTAAAAGAAGGGGTTGTAATTATTGATGTAGGAACTACCAGAGTACCTGATGCTTCCAAAAAAGCAGGATTTGCTTTAAAAGGAGATGTTCTTTTTGAGGAAATAAAAGATAAAGCTTCCCACATTACTCCTGTGCCGGGAGGAGTTGGCCCTATGACTAGAGCAGGTTTATTAATGAATACCTGGTTGGCTGCAAAAAAAGAAATTTATGGATAAATTTAATTTCGACCCATCTGTTGAATTGCCCCTAATGGAAGCTTTTTACACCATTCAGGGGGAAGGCGTGTTCAGTGGGCAGGCGGCTTATTTTATTCGCCTGGGAGGTTGTGATGTAGGTTGCGTTTGGTGCGATGTAAAAGACTCATGGGATGCAGATAAGTGGCCTTTGGTTAAAATCGAGTTGATTGTAGAAGAAGCCAAAAAGTATCCATCAAGATTAGTGGTGATTACAGGGGGCGAGCCATTAATGTATGACATGACAGCTTTAACGACTGCCCTGAAAGATGAAGGTTTTACCATAAATGTAGAGACATCCGGTGCACATCCTCTTTCCGGTAATTGGGATTGGATTTGTTTATCGCCTAAGAAATTTAAGGCTCCCCTGGCAGAGTGGTATAATCATGCAAATGAATTAAAGGTTATCATTTATAATAACTCCGATTTTAAGTGGGCAGAAGAACATGCTGCCCAAATTAACAAAAAATGCAAACACTTGCTTCAGCCTGAATGGAGTAAGCAGGAAAAAGTGACTCCTCTATTAATAGATTATGTGAAAGAAAATCCAAAATGGGGTATTTCTCTGCAAACACATAAGTATTTAAACATACCCTAAGAAATTAAAGCTGACTTTGCTACTCATGAATATGATAAAGTAAGTTGTAAATCTTGTCTCATCATTTTTTTAATTATTTTTTAACAAGTAAATTGTGAAATGATTAAAAAAGCTATCCTAATTCTTCCATTTGTCCTGGTGCTCATAGCTCATGCCTCAAGCGGCCAAGATTTTAAAAGAAAAACTGAGAAGTTAATTGAGAAGTCCAAAGAAGCCCTTTTGAAAAGAAATTGGGAAGCTTCAAAAAACTTCATGAATCAGGCTGTTGCAGCAGAAGATGATAATTATCAGGTATATTTAGAAAAAGCAGCTCTACACTACGGAGCAAGAAATTTTCAGGAAGTAGTT
>JBBSPJ010000319.1:0-5234 GCA_038258905.1 Cytophagales bacterium | reverse complement strand
CTACCCTCTTCATATGAGCTAATTACAGCTCTACTCACATCTATTATATCTGCCAACTGTGATTGGGTTAATCCTCTCACACTGCGTATTTTTTTTATATTTTCACCGTATTTTGACATATTCTAACATTTTAAGTAATAATACATTGCAAATAATATTAACATAATATGCAAATAATATTTGCAAATATAAAAAATTTTATGGATATTGTGCTATGGTTTAAAACACCATATCAATTTTAACAAAAAAACAAACCATCAATGGAACCCTATTTTAAAAAAGTTAAAGAGTTTGTTTTGGAGCTTGGATCTGACATTGTTTATGAAAGCGAAACTGATAGCTTGCTGGTTGTAGAAAATGAAGAGCTAGGTGTAAAAAACATGGTAATTGGTGTCGCATCACCCATTGTAATTATTGAACAATACCTGTTTGAGGTAAAAGACGAAGGGAGTATTTACAAGCAGTTGCTTATCAAAAACCGGGATATCGTACATGGTGCATTTGTACTAGACGAAAAAGGCGAAAAAGTGATCTTCAGAAATACACTGCAGGTAGAAACTTTGGACCTCAAGGAATTAGAAAGCACCATCAATTCATTAGGATTATTACTATCAGAATACTCCAATGAAATAGTTTCATTTTCAAAAAATTAAATTTAAAAATCATGAATGTACTTAGAAGATTATTTAAAATCGGACAAGCTGAAACCAATTCAGCAGTGGACAAATTAGAAGACCCTATCAAAATGGTAGAGCAAGGTTTGCGCGACATGCGCGAAAATCAGGATGCAGCAATGCGCTCATTAGCAGAGGTTAAAGCTATGCAAATAAAAAGAGCGCGTGAACTCAATGAAACGAAAAACACTGAGGAAGATCTTCAGAATAAATCTGTTTTGTTGCTAAAAAAGGCACAACAAGGTGAAATTGATAGTACTGAAGCTGACACTTTTGTAAAAGAAAATCTGAAAAGAAAATCTCAATTAGCTAAAGATATCCTTTTAATGAAAGATGATGTAGCCAACTTAGAAAAACAAGTTGCTGCCTTAGAGAAAAATGTAAATAGCATTAAATCAGGCATTAAACAATGGGAAAACGAATTAAGCACGCTGAAAGCCCGTGTGAAAGTGAGTAGCGCTACGCAAAAAATCAATAAGCAAATGACTAATATGGATAGCCATAGCGTAGTTTCTATGCTGGAAAGAATGAAGGACAAAGTGATGCAAGATGAAGCTTTGGCACAAGCTTATGGTGAAATGGCAGATGCCGGTGAAACCAATGAGGAAAAGATGAATAAAGCCATTGAAAATATTTCAGTGGAAGATGAGTTGGCCCAGATGAAAAAGCAATTAGGAATATAAATTTCAGCATGTTCATTTATGTCCCCTCAAAAGGGCTCAAGTTATTCATCTGAAATTATATTTTAATTGTAAACTATGGAAAATTTAATAAATATCGCATTAGCTCCTGCTAACTTTATCTTAACATTATTGGCCGTTTTAATGGTGCTATATTGGATATTGATAATTTTCACAGGATTTGATTTAGATTTTGCTGACGCAGATGTTGATATAGATACTGATTCAGGAGCCATAGATGCCGGTGACATTGAAGGTTCCGGCTTCTGGAACTCCTTCTTATCATTTCTCTATATAGGAGAATTGCCTGTAATGTTCATCATCACAATTGTGGTGTTTTGCATGTGGCTAATCAACGTCAACATCACAGCTATCTTTGGTTTAGAAAACAACCTATTTGGCTTCCTACTGTATATTCCCGGTTTAATTGTGAGCATGCTTATTACTAAAGTGGTGGCAAAACCCTTTGTTAAGTTGTATGCACAATTCAATCACAAAGGCGAAGTAGCCATTGATTTTATCGGTAAAACCGGAAAAGTATTATCTCCGATAGGCTTCGATAAAATAGGGCAAATAGAAATACAGGTAAATGGAGATGTGATAAAAATTTATGCCAAATCCATAGATGAACAATTAGTAGCCTTTAATGAAACAGTAATTATTTTAGAAGAATCGACAGACAAGAAATATTTTCTTGCTCAAAAATACCCACTATAATTTAAACTTTAATTTTATGATAGAATCATTTTACGTAGTTGCTACGGTAGCCGTAGTTGTGTTATTTGGGCTGGGAATCTGGCTCATCTCAATGTATAAAAAAGTAAGCCAGGGACGGGTACTTGTACGTACCGGACAGGGTGGCGTACGTATTTTCTTTAATGCAGGTATGGTAATTCCTATACTTCATAAAGAGGAAGTTATGGACATCTCCGTTAAAAAGCTGGAGATCTCAAGAATGACAAAAGATGGGTTGATCTGTAAGGATAATATGCGAGCAGATATTAAAGTAGCCTTCTTCGTTAGGGTAAATAAATCTGTTCAGGATATAGTAAATGTGGCTCAAACCATAGGTTGCGCCAGGGCATCAGACCATGAAACATTAGAAAGCCTCTTTGAAGCTAAATTCTCCGAAGCACTTAAAAGTGTGGGTAAAAAGTTTGAATTCATAGAATTATATGAGGCCAGAAGGGAATTTAGAAATGAAATTATTGATATCATCGGTACAGATTTAAATGGCTACGTATTAGATGACTGTGCTATTGATTATTTGGAGCAAACGAAAGTAGAAAACCTTGATCCTGACAATATTTTAGATGCTGAAGGTATCAAAAAGATTACTGAATTAACGGCAGCTCAAAAAATTAAGTCTAACCTGATCCGCAGAGATGAGGAGAAAACGATTAAGAAGCAGGATGTTGAAGCCCGTGAAGCCATTCTTGAGTTAGAAAAGCAATTAAAAGAAAAAGAGGAATCGCAGCGTAGAGAAGTAGAGACCATTATCGCTCGTGAGCAAGCTACAATTGATAAAGTGAGTTCGGAGGAAAGGCTGAAATCCGAAGAAGTGCGTATCAGAACCGATGAGCAGTTAGAGATCCAATTAGAAAACAAACTCCGACAGGTAATTATTGCTGCTAAGAATAAAGAGAGAGCTGAGGCTGTTGAGACTGAGAGAGTACAAAAAGACAAAGAAATTGAAGCAACTGAGCGAGAAAGAGTAGTTTCACTGGCTCAAATTGAGAAAGAAAAAGCAGTTGAAATCGAAAAGAGAAATATCCAGGATGCCATTCGTGAGCGTGTGGTTATGGAGAAAACTGTTGTAGAAGAACAGGAGAAAATCAAAGATGTTGTAGCCCTTAAAGAAGCTAACCGATCTAAAGACGTGGCATTAATTAAGGCCAACTTATTAGCAGAACAAGCATTAATAGAAGATGTTAAAGCTGCTGAATCAAGGGAAAAAGCTGCTAAGTTTGATGCGCAAAAAGTGATTATTGAAGCAGGCGCTAAGAAAGATGCTGCCGATATGGAAGCAGATGCTAGAAAAATTATTGCAGAAGCTAAGGCCAAAGAAGAAGCAACCATTGGTATGTCTGAAGCACAAGTAATGCATGCGAAAGCTGATGCTAATGAGCGTCAAGGTACTGTAGATGCCATTGTAATTGAGAAAATTGCAGAAGCCAAGAGAAAAGAAGGATTGGCAGAAGCCAGCGTTATCCAGGAAAAAGCCATTGCAGAAGCCAAAGGTATCCAGGAAAAAGCAGGTGCAATGAAGCAACTAAACGATGCCGGTAAGGAACATGAAGAGTTCAGATTAAAACTCAACAAAGAGAAAGAAGTACAACTGGCGGAAATCAGTATCCAAAAAGATATTGCCGATGCACAGGCTAAAGTATTGGCTGAAGCATTCAAGACTGCTAAAATCGATATCGTGGGTGGTGATAATACATTCTTCGATAACCTTATCAAGCAGGTTTCTAATGGAAAAGGCATAGATAAATTAGTAGAAAACTCTCAAACTATTACACACTTTAAAGATGCTTTATTAGGCGGAAACGGTGAAGACGGCAACCAGCCTGATCTTATTGAGCGGGTGAAAGGCATGGCTACTAAATATGGAGTTACTGCGGAAGATATAAAAAATCTATCCATCGCAGCCCTCATTGCGCGTGTGCAGATGAAGGCAACTGATGAAGACAAAGGCTTTTTAGCTAACATAAGCAAGTTTGTGAGCGGAATGGGTATGGATCAGAAAAAACTAAAATAATCAGGCTTAACCCGGATTATTCATCCAGATCATTCGAGATTATTAATGACGATAATCCTTAAAAGAGCTTAAAAAATCATCATTTTGGGCTGACTTTGTAAAGAAGTCAGCCTCAAAATGGTTGATGGATTTGAGCCAAAGAACCAAATAACCATCTATTAAAAGGTATAGAACCGACTATGGATAACAATATTGAAAGAGGCACCTACGAGATTATACAAAACCGACTGCAAGAGCAGCGGGTAAATCTGGTTGAAAGACTACAGGGACTAAATAAAGAACGCCAAAAAATATTTGGAGCGGTGGAATTCAAACTACTCTCTAATGTGCGTATCAAAACAGAACATAATTGCCTTGCAAGGGATATTGTCTCTATTGGTAATATATGTTTGTTTGGTTATAATGTGCGTTTGGGCCTTAAATCAATACTAGAAATAGATGATGTTTTTAGCGTTTTTCGATTTGAAAACGGTGAATTTCATCCCATTGCCTCAGATATTCTGAAGGATAGTACCTTTTCTGATGAATTACAAAACCTTTATAAATTTTATAGAAACACCCAATTTTCGCGTTTTTATAAAAAAGGTGGCTTTTTGTATATGGTTTTTCAATTATCCGAAAGCCCTACCGATATAAAAGCCTATAAATGGTTAATAGAAGATGAGAAAATCACTTTTGTAGACTCACGTAGTGCTACAGAAGTAAAATTTCCGGATCAACATGAATTTAAGTGGGTAAAAGCCACTCGCGATATGCAAAGAACAGGGAAAAATCCACATGTTTCTATTGCAGACAAGGTTTTTGTAGAAACAGTTGGAGGCAACCTGACTATTAAAATTGAAGACAATACAGATGATGGAGCTGGAATATACAGCGAAGATGTAGAACAAAGAGATCAATCACTTGATGATGCTGAAATATCTTATTGCGATTTAGGTAATTTGGTATTGCTTAAGATTAAGCCCTATCTGGAAAGCAACCGTTATTTCATCTTTAATTACCGAGTTAAAAAAGTAGTAAGAGTAGACACCCTTAGGGATGCAGGAATTTTACTTCCGGATGAGCAAGGCATCATCTTGTCCAATGGCTATTACTTGCAAACGGGGGAAAATAAAATAT
>JBBSPJ010000318.1:0-5239 GCA_038258905.1 Cytophagales bacterium | reverse complement strand
ATTTATACCTCACTTAGCTTTGATAATGTAATAATAAGTATTGGTGGTCCTTATTCTTTTGAATAGAAATTTTTAAATCCATAAATATACAAATAAAGGCTACTCTAAAGGGTAGCCTTTTTCTTTTAAAACATTTAACGCCCAAAGGAGCATGACTGTTTATTAATAGGAAAACAATTTTATAGCATCATGATTATTCAAAATGTTGTTTTTGCCTTTGAAGCGATAAAAACGGTGCATAAAATCGATCGATTACTTTGACTATCCGTTGTATTAAAAATTTAGGCAGAATCTGGAAAGACTTGAAATATTCAACTGCACCTCATACACCCACTTTGATTAAGATACAGGAATCACCTTTAACATTGGGTTTTACATCCATAATAATCGTATAGGTTATAAATAGAAGGTTTAGTAGGCGTTCCCTTTTACACTAGAGGGCATTATAACACGTTTAATTCTATCCATTTCTTGCATAACACTTTCCATTGTGACCAAGCTTCTTCCTCTTTTCCCAAGCCAGATCCATGAGCCCCGTCTTGAAAAACATGCATCTCTACGGGAATTTTATTCTGAAGTAGTGCTTCATAATACCGTACACTGTTTATGACAGAAACAGATGAATCGTTTGAACCATGAACTATAAAACTCGGTGGTGTATGCTTAGTAACATTCAATTCACTGGAATACTTTTTAATCAGGTTTTCTTCCGGATTACTTCCAATAAGATTTCTCCTACTTCCCATATGTGCAATCGCCGTATCCATGGAAATCACAGGATAAATAAGAATAGAAAAATTCGGCTTGCTGCTATAGCTTTGCAGCTTATCTTCAGAATTGCTGAAACCTAGATCATATTGAGTGCTTAACATACTAGCGAGATGACCTCCAGCAGAGCTACCCATTATAATTATTTTATCAGAATCGATTTCTAGCTGTTCCGCCATATTCCGTACCAATTTAATGGCCTGTTTACCATCAGTTATAGGGACCTTGTCTCTTTCCGTGAGATTTTCGGAAATAGGTAATCTGTATTTCAAGATCACTGCTGTAATACCCATTTCATTAAAATATTCTGCATAGCCTTTGCCATAACCAGCCATGGCTAATCTGGAATATCCTCCTCCGGGGCAATAGATAACAACTGCCCTTTTGTTATTTTCTTGGTTAGGTTTATAAATATATAATTGTGGTATTTGCACATTAGAAACCCTTCCGTCCACCCAGGATTCTTCACTGCTAATTCCAGTTGAGTAGGGTGGGACATCTTCGTATAAATCAATCACTAGATCCTGAGCTCTAGCAAAACCAAAAGAGGAAAGGAGAATAAATATGGGGAAAGCTCTAAGTCTAAAGGTCAAAAACATAATTGAAAATTATTGCTTTACTATTCTGATCACCTTTCTAGTATCATCAAGTTTAAACTGGAGGAAATATACCCCACTACTTATATGTGAAGTATATAAAGCAATTGCATTAGGATTATATTTTACTCTAATTGAGCCACTTAAATCCTTCCCGTAAATATCAAAGATCTGAACATCCGATATTTTTGTATCAGTACATTTCAGTATAAAATTATCATGAAAAGGATTAGGATAGAAAGATACTATTCCAATTTCGTTTTTAGAATTACTTAAAATTTCCTCCTCCTTGGGTTCAATAAGTATAGTGATTGTAGAGGAGGAGCTACTACCTCTGTCATCATACGCAACAGCTGTAAATTGATAATTGCCAGCGATCATGTCAAATAATATCCCATCAGCATCTCTTCTCATTCCCCAATCAAAAGGGGCTGTTATTTCTGCTCTATGAAATTCATTATTAATAAATAATTCAACTTTCACAATTTCTCCATCAGAATCAGATGCCTCCACGTTTATTTCTACATTACTTTCAAATTCAAACATCTGATTATTAGAAGGGTTAGAAAATGAAACTAATGGAAAAATATTTGATATAATCGTTCTGGAGGCAACAGCGCTAATCCCATCATCATCAATTGCTTCAAGTTTCAAGATTTGCTCCCCACTCTCTAAATTAAATAATTTAGGGTCAAGATTTATATCTGAACCCCATTTATAAGGTGGAGCTGTGAGGGTCCTTACTAACTCCTCATTCAGATAAAGCGAAACAGTTTCTATTGTTCCATCATCATCATTGGCATCCGCTTCTACCAGTAGTGGGTTACTCGCATTTACAACTTCATTCAAAGCAGGTTCTGTAAAATTAATCGTTGGAATACTTCCCACTACTACTCCTATACTATCAGTCGCTTCGTTTGAGTTATTGTCGGTTGCAACTAGCTCTAAAGAATAAATCCCGGCAGAAACATTAAACAAAACAGGATCAACAGCGTTTTCAGCTCCCCACTCATAGGGAGGTTCGGTAACTTCTCTTACTAACTGGCCATTGAAATATAATTTAATATTGATTATTTCCCCATCAGGGTCAGATGCTGAAGCTGTGACCAAAATATCACTCCCTTTTTCAAATTTTTGGTTATTGCCTGGATCGGTAAATGAAACTGTTGGAAGCTCTGCTGCTTTTGTTAAACGCAAGTTCAGCTGCGCATCAAATAACGATCTTGGCTCCACCATTTGCCCTTCCAGCTCATTTAGCCCTTCATTCATAAAATTAATATCCGTATCGGACTGAAAACCAACAAATAAAGGATGAGCATAGGTAAATCCATTCCGGCTAGAGGGCCAAAAATCATAGGTTTTTCCGCTGGAACTGCTGTGCCTAAAATTCCAAAAAGTTAAATGTTGCCCATGATGAGGGTAGCTTTCTATAGGGCCCCCATTCTGATCAAAATCACCTCCCTGCACATCATCAATTAAGGTAGCATAGGGCTGTCCACTATGGCTATCTACGGACTGATCTTTTTGCATTGTATACCTTTGATATACGGTGTTAACAGCTTGGTAGCCTGTTCCGGGTCCGTGATGTTGCCCTGTTAAGTCTTCTGAATCTTTAACTAAAAGACCAAAAGACCTCTTTGTAATCACTGAAGCATGACCTTTTTCACCCGTAATTTTTATATTTTCAATGGTTACGCCAATGGATTGTTCCACATTAATTACTTGAGACCAGCTTCGAAATTCACAATTCCGTATCCACGAATTTCTCACATTTTTGAATTCTACTGCGTTCCATGCATAATCATGTATATCATTTTTATGGTGAACAAACGTCTCTCCATAATTTTCCCAGTTACTGGTGAAAAGAATATCTTCCACACCCACTTCTTCAATAGTTGTTAACTCTCTTATCACGAATGCTGATGAAAGTTTAGGTAAATCTGCTTGAATTGGATTTTTGAAGGTTACCCTATTTCCGCTAATGGCTGAAATAATATGAGGCTCATAAACAGCCATACCTTGGCCTGAACCGAATAGACGGGTCCAAGTATCTGCAAGGGGTAAATCTCCGAAATGGGCCCTGGCAAAAGCTTCACTTTTATGATAAATGTGTATTGTCTTTCCTACCTCTAACTGAGTACTATTATTAACGATAACTGAAAAATCGCCCCTTGAAACGGGGGCTTCTATACTAGTGATTGTTGTCACACTAGTAGAGGTTGGTTGAAATACAAATTGCCAGTGCCCGTTTTGAACTCTCATTTCATCCATGAATATTTCAGTACCACCTGTTTCGGCTCCGCTACCTTTTAAAACAATGCTGTCTCTTGATATCTGGATGAACTTACCAACGCTGTTATCGCTACTAACCATAAATTTGCCGGGAGGAAAGAATACTACAGATGGTCCCTCATTTGCTTCTGCAGCGTTGATCGTAGCCTGTATTGCTTCATCATCATGTATATCATCATTTGCAATTGCTCCGTAGTCAGTCACATTAAAGTATGTCCAATCAGAAACATCAGGAATAGCTTTTTCTGAGAATTGATAACCGGCATAGGAGTAATCCGGCAAGGTAGAAGTTTCTCCTAAAGCCTGATTGGTTTCAAACTCAACCCAGGAAGGGGCTAGTTGAGAATAAGCCATTTGAAAACAAAATAATAACAGCAGGTTACAGATAATATATTTCATATTCTACTTTTTAAATTAATTAAAGAGGCCAGCATCATACTGCCACTCCTTCACAAATTGATAGACTTACTTCTGAGAAATCTCCAGAAATGAGCCCTTAAAATTTTGGTTTAAGACAGATATTTGTACACTGTTTGCAGATTTATCTGGTATTAATATAACTGAGGCTTTCCCATTGGCCATACTAATGACAGAACTGCCTGTAGGAGTGCCCTGACTTTCAAGTAAATTACCACCGGTGAGACATTGAAAATATACCTTCTCCTCATAGTCCAGACATCTCAACCCATTTACATCTTTGGCAATAGCTGAAACCAAGTAATTTCCATCTTCTAATAATTTATATTCCAGGGCTAGTTTCTGAGGTGCTTCTGCCTTTTGAAATCTGTAGTTAACGGAAAGCGTGTCTTCGGCCATTTGCTTATTTTCATTGTAGCCAACAGCCCTTAGTTTATTATCGCCGGCCTTGAAATCTATATCCCAATTTAATCCAGAAGCGGGAAATTTTTCTATATCTCTCACTTTTTTGCCTTGACTAATTCCATTCAAGAAGAGTTCTACTTCTTCCGCATTACTATAAATACTCATGTTTCTCTTCAGCCCTTCAGGTCCTGAACGCTCTGTCCATGTGTGTGATTCGATATAAGTAAACGGGACATCAGACCAATAGCTTTTAAATACATAGTAGGCATCTTTAGGATTTCCTGCTCTATCCATTAGTCCTTTCTGATTCATATAAGGGATATCGTTTTCGGGTCTTAAAGGGGTGCCAAAATCCTTAATGGCCCATTGTGCATTACCGACAAAACCAGGGAAAGTTTCTGAAACACTAAGGTGCCAATCAAAAAGATCTACAATATAATTCTCACTCCAATCACCTGTTTGAGCGATATTTACTACTTCTATTTGATTAATAGCCTCTTCCCATCCGGAAGGATTTACAATACCATCTCCATCTATAGGGTTTTCCGAATGCCGCCCAAAATGGCTGGAACCACCATACTCCATATGAATAAAATGTGGATATTTAGCAAATGATTTTTCAATAGCATTGCCATAATTTTTATAACTTCCTGAATACCAACCCGACCAAATAGAAGGACTAAAAACATCTACTATTTCTGCTCCTTCATAATATTTTCTGATTGAGGTTTTTCTGTAGGGATCCATTTCATGTGCTATAT
>JBBSPJ010000317.1:0-5256 GCA_038258905.1 Cytophagales bacterium | reverse complement strand
TTACGGCCAAGTTGGTAGCCGATAATATCATTGATTCTATCAAAAATGGAAAAGAATCGCTTCACCACAAAGGTTCTATGGGCAATATGGGAGCTGCATGTATTGTTTCTTCAGGATACGGGCTCACAAGTGGAAGCGGCATAAGTATCACCACCTACCCTATTGTACCAGATTATAAAAAGTTCGAAAAAACTGGTGGAAGAGATTTAAGGAAGACATTTGGAGAAATAGGGTTAGCGGGTCATTGGGTAAAACTGGCACTGCACTATGGATTTCTATATAAAGCTAAAATGAAACCATTCTGGTGGCTTATACCGGAATAAAATTATTAAGAACATGAAAAAGACAATCACAAAGAAGCAGAAAGCTTATATGATGAATCCGATTATTCAATTTTTCAGATTCATTTATTTGAATATCAAAATTATAGGAATTGTAGCTGGAGGTCATGGCGGAACTAGAAATAAACAGCATTAAAATTGATTTTAATGCACATGCAGGCCATTACTGATAAGTAAAAGCACGTAAAATTGGGTTGAAGATCGAGTAAATTCTTTCGTTGAACAACTTAACTAAATTATTGTCTCAAACACACGAAAAATAGCGCCAAGGAATGATTTGGCGCTACTTATATTTTCACAGAATCATTTACTATAATTAAAAAGCCCAGACGCCTTCCTGTACTTCGCTAGTATTTATCCAAATCTTTTGATAGTATTTCACTGTAATAGCTTTAGATTTAAGTATAATTTAATCTAAAAACTATAGCTCAAACCTACTGCAGCAAAATGAATCAGTGAAAAATTGTAAACCTGGGAAACATCAGCGCCTCCTTCAATTATCCTGTATCCTGCACGGAGTTTTAAATTGTCTGTTCCTAATTGATAAGTCGCTCCAAGCAGTATATCTTCAGCTCGGCCTACTGGACCAACTAAAGCGTCACCTTTTAATAAGAAACTTAATCTGTTTGTGCATAAATAGCGTAAATCAAAGCTGAGTAATGGTACAAGGCCCAAGTCTGTGGTTTCTTCGGTAAGATTGCCTTGTTCCAATGCTATTCGTGCATCACGAATTAATACGGAAGCCCCTGCAGATAGCTCCCATTTATCCCCTTGAATAAATTGATACCGGTAACTGGCTCTGTAAGTATTGAATTCATAGCGAGCGGTAGTTTGAAAACCTGCTGTCGTATAAGTATTTTCTCCAAACTGTAAGTCGTTGATTTTTAATCCACTATATTCGAAAGCTAAAGGCGCTGCTGTTAATTCCACAATATTCCTGTCTAAAAACTGCCACTTAAGCTCAAACCTGGCATAAATTACAGCTTCCTTACCTACAAAATCATCCGTCAGGCTAAATAAATCGCCTTTATTGCCTTCCTCATTAAAATAGCGAACGTCATTATACCCATTAATCGCGAGCCCACTTTCTGCGGTTAAGGTTACCTGAGCTTGCGATAGATAGCTGCTGAATAAAAAAATACAGCAAATGGATGTTAAAAAGTATTTCATATTTGATGTTTTTATTCTACTACAGACGAGCATGATGCAGCTTTGTTATAAAGAATACCCTGTCCCCTGTCCAGTTTTCCCGGTGGGCTCTGACCAAATCATCTGTTAGAATAGCAAACATTTTGGAACAGCTTTGCTTAATATACCGTAATAACTATAAAAAAACTACTATGGATCTCACAGAATTCATCATTAGATTAATTTTATCTGCCATCGCAGTCTTCTTAACAACCAAAATATTAAGTGGCGTAAAAGTCTCCAGTTTTGGCTCTTCTATATTGGTAGCCATCATTTTAGGCATCGTAAACGCAATAGTAAAACCTATACTGGTATTTCTCACCATTCCGATTACCATTATCACGCTAGGTTTATTTCTGCTGGTAATCAATGCACTAATGATTTTGCTGGTAGATAAGTTACTAAAAGGCTTTGCGGTAAAAAGTTTCTGGTGGGCCTTTTTCTTTAGCATTATACTATCAATTATTAATGGGTTTTTGCAGTGGATTTATTAGGTGAGATAAGTTTTGAAAGCCCCTTAATCCCCAAAGGGGAATTAGGAGGTTGCTTGGTTTTGGAAAAGTTATTGGTCATTGGAAAATTAGGAATGGTTAATTGGTGTTGAAGTTTAGCGGATTGGCCGGTTATCATGATAAATGGAACTAATTGCAAGTTCAATAGACTTTAAACTATTAAATTAAAAGTGCTTGATCATATAAAGCGGTTACTTTAATGCATGATGTATAACAACTCGTTCCTTAGAACGAATGCGGGTAGGCCGACAAACCTGCCTGCTGCAGGCAGGAAGGCGGGCTGAGGGCTGAATTTGCAGCGTGGAAGCCAGCCAAAGAATGGTCAGCCATTGGCTGAAATCTTTTTGTCTTGTTCCGATAGCCATCGGAATTGTTTCTTTTGTATCAAGTCATCGCAGTCTGTAAACTGAACTTCAAATGAGATAACTTGAGAGTACAAATCTCTCATAAGCCTCAGTTTATAAGACTCATCCCGACCCACCTCCGGTGCGCCACCCTTCTCTTTTTTGAAAGAGAAGGGAATACTGCCAACGATCCTTCAAACTTTTTGATTTATACACAAATTTAAATTCAAAGAAAAATATTAATTGGCACGAGAACCCTCCCCTCTATTTTCGAAAGAGAGGGGACAGATTTGTCGAAGACGAATCAGGGGTGAGTTAAAAAGCAGGCGGCTTAGCAACTTGCAAACAGAGCTAGTTATATAGTAGACAAAAGATTAAAAATAAAATCTTGATCAATACACATTAAATTTTAAATAAACTTCGATTTAAAGGAGGCCTTGTTTTAGGTTAAGTTTTCACTTGTAAATTTAAAAACATAAATTAAAGGTTAACTTGATGAGTTATTGGTTAGTAGGTTATTAATTATTTAATTTTTTTGTCAATTGTCCATTGTCCTTTTGTTTACTGCATTATTTTCTACTATAAGATTGTCAATTGCCTTTTGTCAACTGTTTATTGTTTATTAAAAAATTCGCTCTATACATATCATCCGTAGCTTGCAGAATCTTAGCCTTCAACATGGGGTTATAATCCGGATGGGTTGCCAGGAATTCATTCACTATAGCCACTGCTTTATCACTGTTATAAGCACTAAAAGTACTCTGCAGCCACCTGTAGGGAAAGAAAATATCTCCTGTCGATTGAATATCAGCTAATAATTCCAGGCTCTCTGCCAAATATTTCTCAGAAGTGCCTGTCCGCAGTGGATGGTGCAAATAACTCAAGGCAGTACCTACCCAAGCTTCTTTGGCTCTGTTTTCGGCCGATTTTAAGCTTTCAAAAAACGCATCCCTTTCGGCTTCATCGGCTGATAAAGCGGGTATTATAAAGGCTAAGCGCTTTTTCCTATCAAGGTTTTTAATTCTCTCAATTTGAACGGTTAATACATTTTCAGGGTAGTCGCGGACAGCTAAAGCTAGGGCTAGTTCAGTATAATCTTCCTCTGACAGTTTTACCCCTGCTGGTGGCTCCTGGCTTTTCCAAATGCTAAATACATTATCCTGGGCTTTTTTACTTCTGGCTAAATCCTTGTAAGCCTGAAATAAAATCTTTTTCTGGTTGGCATCTTCATTTTGCTGCATGTCTTCCCATAATTTATCCTCTATAAGCTCAGGATTTCTTTGATCTTCCCTCAGGAATTTCCAATAGATATTTTTTAAATAACCTACCAGTAAATTCAAGTTAAGCTCCTCTCCTTCTTTCAGTAAACCTTCTTGGAATGTGATATATAGCTGATTAGCAGATAAATATCTGCTTTCTAACATGTTTTCATAGGCATTTATATAAGCAGAAGTTCTGTGCAAAGGGTCTTCCAGTCCATATAAGCGATCAGATGCGCTGAACATGGCTGTATCAACTGGAAATACCCCATAACCTTGTCCGGAGGAGTTGAAAAGTACATAATCAGGTGATTTATCCATTGTTGGCAGGCTCATTTTCACTTCTTTTGCATCCATGTTGATGGTCATTTCATGGGTTTCATCACCATACACCAATAATATTTCAAAAACTTGCTGCCAAAGCCTATCTTTTCCTTCAATATCAGTTTGCTGAATGGTGATAATTTGCTGTTTTTCAGTGTTATAAGATAGTTCATAATCAAAATGAGGTCTCCCCTGCTCATTCACCCAAACCTGGTTCCAGGCTTGCAAATCGAAAGCTGTTTTACTATCCAGAATTTCAATTAATTGAGGCCATGTGGCATTTTCAAAAGCATATTTTTTCAAATATTCTCGCAATCCTTGCTGAAAAGGTTCCTCTCCCATTAATCGTTCTAATTGTCGCATCATAATAGGTGCTTTATGATAGATGATATTACCATATAATGACCCTGCATCTTTCAGGTTATCAAGCTTTTGCCTAATGGGATTTGCTCCTTTCGTTCTATCAACCCCATAAGAAGCCGGAAAGTGACTCATTAAAAATTTCAAATCATAATTGGTAGTTTCTAGGGTGATTTCAGTGATTTTATCAGCCATAAAATTGGCAAAAACCTCTTTCATCCACACATCATTGAACCAATCCATGGTCACCAGGTCGCCAAACCACATATGCGCTGTTTCATGGGAAATTAAGCTGGCACGACTTATCTTTTGATTTTGAGTGGCACCAGCATCCAAAAATAAGGAAGAAGCTTTATAATCGATAGCACCCACATGCTCCATTCCACCATATTGGAAGTCTGGAATGGCTATAAAATCGAATTTTTGAAAAGGATAAGGTATTTGAGTATATCGTTCCATAAAAGCTAAGGCATCAGCATGAATTTTAAAGATAGGATCCATACTCTCTTTAATTTTTTCTTCATCTGTTTCCCGGTGGAAGAAGTTCATTGTTAACCCATTAAGAGTTCTTCTTACCTTTTTGAACTTGCCTGCTGCAAAAGAAAACAAATAGGTGCTGATTTTATCAGACGTGTTAAATTGATAGGTGGTTTGATTGTTTCGAGTGGTAGAATCCAGTAAAATCCCATTGGAGAGCGCCTGCCACTTTTCAGGAACAGTCAGCTTAAGATCGAATGTCGCCTTTAAGCTAGGCTGATCGAACACCGGAAAAACCGTACGTGCTCTATCAGGCACCAATAAGGTGTAGAGGTACTCCTCATTCCGGTTTAAAGATAAATTACCTGCTATAAAATTGATGTTCACCTGATTTAAGCCTTTTTGTAGGTTTTCCTGAGGGATGATAATATGCTCATTTTCAAACTGAACA
>JBBSPJ010000316.1:0-5261 GCA_038258905.1 Cytophagales bacterium | reverse complement strand
TTTTACTCATTTTATTTTCGTCTATAAATTTGGAGTTTAGCGTCTCAAGCTGAAAAATCCTTAGTTATTTTCTATTGGCTCCCGGTGCCAGCCAATCATCGACTTTATCAAATAATAAATCAAACAGACTTCTATTGGCTATTATGAAGTTTGCCTGAAAGCTCATGCCTTTAGTTAACTCCCCTTTATATCCATCTTTAAGTTGTAGAAAATATTTATTGGGTTTGCAACGCACCGTAAATACTGGTTCTTGATTATTAAGTAGGGTTACATCATTAAAAATCTCAATTACTTCTGCTTCTAGCATTCCCCATTGTTGGTAGTTAAAAGCATCAACCCTTACATTTAGCCTTTGCTTATTTTTAATCAAGCCTATATCTGAAGGCTTAATAAAACAATCTAGGAGTAAATCTTCATTAGGTGCAATAGTACATAATTGTTGATTTGGGTAAACAAAACTATTTATTTCCGCTCCTTGCAAATCGCTAATAAACCCGCTTTTAGTAGCTATAATAAAATATTGCTGGAGGTCATTTTTTAATTGATTTAGTCTATTGTTTAACTCGGCCAAATCTAAAATGGCAGATTGTAATTCAGTATTCCATTGGGCTTTAAATTTTTCAACCATCAAGATTCTTTGATTCTTGACAATTTCCCAGTCCAGTTTCACTTCCTCCAATTTTGCTTTGTAAGACGCATTCCCATTAAACAATAATTGCTCCCTTCTCCATGCACTCGCTTTAATCGTTATTTGTGCATCAAGGTCATTGAGAGATTTTTTAAGGTAGTCCGAGGATTGTAAATACTTAACAGAAGTTAAAGAACGATCTTTATTAGATCCAGTCAATAATTGATTAAGATCATCAATTTCTGCAGTCTTTATAGTTATTCTGTTATTAACATCCTCTATTTGATTGGATATGAGTTGGTGATCTATCAAGAATAAAGTATCTCCAACTTTTACATATTGATTTAAAGAGACATTTTTTTTCAAGACCTTACCGGTAATGCCAGATATAACTGTAGTCTGCAATTTACTGGATTGCACTACGCCGGATCCATTTAGTGTAACATCTACATGAATAAATGGCAACGAAACAACAGCAGCAATAATTATTAATAAAAGCAGTTTGTAAATAATATTGCTCTTAGAGGAGTGCTTATTTAAGAGTGCCTCGACACTGAAGCCAATTACTTCTTCAGGGAAAATAGTTTTAGGATTCTTGGACATTTTGCATAGGTTTTGGTTAAAATTAATGTAAGATTTCACTCACTTAATTAATAAAAAAAAAACAATTTTAATAAGTCCATTCTTAAAAAAAACGTAAATTCAACACTTTAATTTGACAACAAATGTATAAAACCATAAAATATTGCACTATTATTATTTATATTTTATTATTCCAATAATTTCAGATGTAATAAAATATATCTTATTGAAAATATATGTTGAAAAGTAATACTTCTTGCTAGACGCAATGAATAACAAAATCTAATATATATTTACCTAATCTGAACAATCCACTATCATATTTTGTAAATTAGCAAGTTGAATTGTCGAGCTGAAAAAACATCTTTAATTTATAACGATTTCATCGATTTTTGTAACAAAGTTTACGTACCAGATAAGAGATGCATTTTATCTTAAATCAGCTTTAGTCCGCATGGTTATTACCCCTAAAAAACGAACACATTAATGAATTTACCTGAACAAGCTGTTAAGGCTGTTGATCATAAAACCGTAGCTTCCACTGACGAATATTTGGAAGTGATTGGTGCAAGAGAGCATAATTTAAAAAACATAGATATCGCAATTCCCCGAAATAAACTGGTAGTGATTACCGGTATAAGCGGGAGTGGCAAGTCTAGTTTAGCCTTCGATACCATTTATGCCGAAGGACAAAGACGCTACATGGAGAGCTTCTCTGCCTATGCCCGGTCATTTATTGGCGACATGGAAAGACCTGATGTAGATAAAATTAACGGACTTTCACCGGTAATTTCTATAGAGCAGAAAACTACTTCCAAGAATCCGCGATCTACTGTGGGTACACTCACTGAAATCTATGATTTCTTGAGGGTACTTTATGCCAGAGCAGGAGAAGCCTTTTCTTATAATACCGGTAAAAAAATGCAACGCCAATCTGAAGACCAGATTATTGCACACCTTATCGGTGACTTCGATCAGGCCAAACTCAGTATTTTGGCTCCGGTTGTGAAAGGACGAAAAGGTCATTACCGCGAGCTTTTCCAGCAAATCAGGAAAATGGGCTTTACCAAAGCTAGGGTTGATGGAGTAATCCTCGATATTGACGACCGCATGCAGGTAGACCGCTACAAAACTCACGATATTGAAATTGTAGTAGATAGAATTGTGGTGGATACTAAAGATACCTTTAGGATCACTCAATCTGTTAAAACTGCCCTAAAACATGGAAATGGCATTATGATGGTGCGTGATACAGAGGGAAATATTCAGCATTTCTCTAAAAATTTGATGGATCCGGAAACCGGCTTAGCCTATGATGAGCCGGCACCAAATAGTTTTTCCTTCAACTCACCTTATGGTGCATGCCCTACTTGCAATGGTTTAGGTGAGATTGAGAATATCACAGAAGAATCGGTGATTCCCAATCCGAAATTAAGTATCAGCAGAGGGGGTATAGCGCCACTTGGAGAATACCGTGATATCTGGATTTTTAAGAAAATTGAAGCTATTTTAAAGAATACCAAAGTGAGCCTTTCTACTCCTTTGGAGAAATTTCCCGAAGAGGTAATTAGTGTATTACTATATGGTGCCAAAACGAAGGTGGAAGTACCTTCCACAAAATACCCAGGTACTAATTGGAACACGAGCTTTGAAGGAATTATTAAGTTTCTTGAAAAACAGCAAGAAGGTGGCACCGATAAAATGAGAGATTGGTTGCAAGATTATACCATCGTGCAAACTTGTCCCGACTGCAATGGCTTGCGCCTTAAAAAAGAATCTCTACACTTTCTGATAGATAAAACCAATATCTCTCAATTGGCTTTGATGAGCATTACTGAACTAAGTAAATGGTTTGAAAATGTAGAAGAAAGAATGACGGAAAAACAAAACCTCATTGGTGCCGAAGTTCTGAAAGAGGTGAGAAAAAGAATCGGATTTCTGCTAGATGTAGGCTTAGATTATTTATCTCTGAACAGGACTCTAAAGACTTTATCAGGCGGCGAGGCACAACGTATCAGACTAGCCACACAAATTGGCACCCAGTTGGTTGGCGTATTGTATATTTTAGATGAACCTAGTATAGGTTTGCACCAGCGAGATAATATGAAGTTGATCTCTGCTCTAAAAGACTTACGCGATTTAGGAAATACCGTCATGGTAGTGGAGCATGATAAAGACATGATGCTAGCCTCTGATTTTATCCTGGATATTGGTCCAGGTGCAGGGCGACATGGAGGAAAAGTGGTAGCTGCTGGAAATCCTGATAGCTTCCTGAAGCAAGGGAGTAAAACAGCTAAATATTTAATGGGTGAGCTTTCCATAGAAGTGCCCAAACAAAGGAGAAAAGGAAATGGCAAGAAACTGCAACTCAAAGGTGCGACTGGAAACAACTTAAAGAATGTGTCTGTTGATTTTCCTTTAGGTACCATGATTTGTGTTACTGGAGTTTCAGGTAGCGGAAAATCTACCCTGATTCATGATACCTTGTATCCCATTCTGAATCAGGAATTTTATCGATCCAAAAGAGAGCCTATGCCGCATAAAAGCATTAGTGGATTGGAGCATCTCGACAAAGTAATTGAAGTCGACCAATCACCTATCGGGAGGACACCGCGCTCTAACCCCGCCACTTACACTGGTGTTTTTACTGATATTAGGGCACTTTTTAGCAATTTGCCGGAAGCAAAAATAAGAGGATACAAGCCAGGTCGCTTCTCATTTAATGTGAAGGGGGGCCGATGTGAAACATGTGAAGGTGGCGGAATGAAACTCATTGAAATGGATTTCTTACCAGATGTGCATGTACCTTGTGAAACATGCAAAGGAAAGCGGTATAATAGAGAAACTTTAGAGGTGAGATTCAAAGGAAAATCTATCTCTGATGTATTGGACATGACGGTTGAACAAGCGGTGGAGTTTTTTGAGAATCAGCCTAAAATTTTAAGGAAAATACAAACCCTATCAGAAGTAGGATTGGGCTATATTACTTTAGGTCAGCATGCCACTACCCTTTCCGGTGGTGAAGCCCAAAGAGTTAAATTAGCCACTGAGCTTTCCAAAAAAGATACAGGCAATACTTTCTATATTTTAGATGAACCTACTACTGGGTTGCACTTCCAGGATATACAACATTTATTGGATGTGTTACAAAAGCTGGTAGAAAAAGGAAATACGGTACTCATTATCGAGCATAATATGGATGTAATTAAAGTGGCAGATCATTTAATCGATATAGGGCCTGAAGGCGGAAATGATGGTGGAAATATTGTATTTACAGGTACACCCGAAGGTATTGTAAAGAAAAAAGACAGCTATACCGGTCAGTTTTTAAAGTTGGAAATGAAATAAAGCACTAATCCTTTTCTAATCCTCGTTTAGTGTTGTAGAGGAACGGCATACAAAGGAGTTTTTTAAAAGAAGTTTAAATTCCAAGCTTGTATAATCTAAACGAGGATTTTCGAGAGGAGCTTTTTTAAAGCTCATTGAAAAAATGCCAAATAAAGAAAATAAGTGTATTTCCATTTGACCTTAATCCTCTCACCTTACAAACGTGAATCTCAATCCTCCTCGATGCAATCGAGGAGGATGGTAACATCAAACCTCCTCCAAAAACAGTTGTAATTTTTCAATAGAAACATGATCCATTATCACAATTTTATACCATTTCGGATTTTTGTGGCTATCAGGTACTAAACCAAATTTTTTACAGACCTCTTTCTTTAAAAAGCCTGCTTCTATAGTCACTATATTTGCATCAGGATGTCGGTAATAAGCAATTTTTCTTTTATCTAATTCTTCCGTCAACCAAGCGGCTCTATGGTTTAGTACCAAAGTTTTCTCAAACCAACCATTAGGCCCATATGTCATCAGAATCATCCATATGGCAATGGCATTGGCCCCGGATCTTGAGCCTATTAAGGTAAAATCCTCCCCTTCCACATAACTTGCTTCCTGTGTATTGGCATAGTGCATCCAGTCCTTTCTGATGAGGAAGATCCCTGTTCCATATGGAGCCTGCAACATTTTATGAGCATCTAAAGTAATGGAATTC
>JBBSPJ010000315.1:0-5261 GCA_038258905.1 Cytophagales bacterium | reverse complement strand
TTCTTTTCCATTACATCGATGGGCATTTCAAGCAAACGTTCGACATCTACTGCCTTGCCCAAAAGAGGAATTGTAAGCAAAGCCCCACCAATTCCCATTCCGGATAATTGTAAAAAATCTCTTCTCTTCATTTGTTTAGGTTTAAACTTTGAATGAATTATTTAGTATTTAGTATGTTTAAATGATTTAGATAAAATCAATAGGACTAAGATAGTAAGCTATTAATTTTGCATAAATATATTGAGAGATAATTACCGCTAAATTCTGCAGTAATGCTATTAGCAAGTAGACAGACGGTAATTACTTATTTTAAACGGAGATACTTTGGAAGATAAACCCATTCGCAAAATAATACATGTTGATATGGATGCTTTTTTTGCTTCCGTAGAACAATTGGATAATCCCGATTTACTAGGAAAACCGGTGGCAGTAGGTGGCAACAGGGAAAGAGGCGTAGTAGCCGCAGCCAGTTATGAAGCGCGGCAATTCGGAGTTTTCTCAGCCATGCCATCCAAAATAGCAGCGGCCAAATGCAGAGATCTGATTTTTGTGAAGCCACGGTTTGAAAGATACAAAGAGTTGAGTTACCAAATACGGGAGATCTTTTATGAATTTACTGATTTAGTAGAGCCCCTCTCATTGGATGAGGCCTATTTAGATGTTACTGAAAATAAGAAAGGCATTCATACAGCCACAGAAATAGCTTTAGCTATTAAAGCTAAGGTCAAAAGTGAAATAGGTCTTACAGCTTCAGCAGGCATCTCTGTAAATAAATTCTTAGCTAAAATTGCTTCTGACTACCGTAAACCTGATGGTTTATTCATTATTAAACCTCATCAAGTAGAAACATTTATAGAAGATCTGCCGGTAAAGAAGTTCTTTGGCGTTGGAAAAGTAACGGCTGAGAAAATGCATAAGATGGGTATATTTCACGGTAGAGATCTAAAATCCAAAAGCTTTCAAGATTTAACCTATTATTTTGGAAAACAAGGAAAGTACTATTATGAAGTAGCGCGCGGACTAGATAACAGGGCCGTAAATCCCAACCGCATCAGGAAATCTGTAGGCGCTGAAAATACATTCTCAGAAAGTGTTTTTAGCAGGGAAGAAATTGAAGGACGATTTTTACCTATTGTAGCTACCTGCTGGAGCAGATACGACAAAACCGGAGCCAAAGCACACACGGTAAGTATTAAGGTGAAATTTGATGATTTCACGCAAATCACACGGAGTAAAACTTTGAGTCGACCCGTGGAATCGGCTGCAATTTTTGAGGAAACTATTCTGAATTTAATTGGAGAATTGACAGTGCTACAAAAAATTCGCTTATTAGGCTGTTCCTTATCCAATTTTGAGCACGAGGAAGAGAAGAAAAATACTATGGTGCAGCAGTTGACTTTGGGGTTTTAACTTTCATCCATTGCGATTGGCGAAAATAAATTGAACGGTATTTCAAAATGTATTCCTGAGACATCAGGTGCAATTTTATAAATTAGACTAAAAGTTAACCAACTTAGTAATTGTCATAAAATCTTCACTTTTTGCGAATTTCTCACTCTGCTGGAAGTAAATTACACCGTTATTAATGGTAAAATCAGCCAATAGTCCGGTTTGCAAAGGAACATGATTTAATAAATTAAAATTACTATCCCATTTAAACAAATGCAGGTTTTCATATGGATGAATATTTTCCCCGTCAGTTTTACCTTTTATAACTCTATAAAATGAATTGTTATTCTTATTGTATTTCAAAGGGAAAAATTTTTGACTCCCATAGGCATATTTTCTATTTCGATAAACCATAATCTGATTTTCTTTTGTTTTGAATGATTCTACACTATTTCCTAACTTAAAAACTTCCAGATCCACCTTAGACCTTGCTAAATCGCCGTTTTTAATACCAATAAAAATATCTGCTATTGCTTCAAAAGAAATAACATATTTATTCTCATTAATTTTAGCCACTGAAAAAGCATCATGGACAGGCCAATTGTTATTACTAAATTCTACAGGTAGCTTAAAGCTGTTTATTTCATACTTAAAAGTATTTAAATCTAATTCCACAAAATGCAAAGAATCATAATAATTAGGAGTACTTCTTGGGATCAATTTATAGACTGGAAAAATCAATTTCTGAGAATATAAAGAATGTGCTTGAGGAGGGTTCACACTGTAACCATTGTATAATCCAAGATCCACCTCATTTTTTGTTAAGAATAGCTGCTTTTTATTAAGGCTTTTAATATTGGAATTAATAGATTGAATATTTAAATAAGTATCAACGGCATAAATTTTCCCACTATAATATGTGAAAAGAGAAGGGGTAATAAAGGAATCTGGACCTTCTTCTGTAAATGAAATCAATTCAGAATTCTCCTTCGAAGTTGAATTAAAGTAAAGCTCTTGAATACTATTTAATTGCTTATTAAATCCTACTAATGAACTATCTGAAATTAAGTATTTACTGTAGGTCAAGTTAAAGTCACTTTCAATAGGTATCTCTATTGTTTGGAATCGATAATCAAAGTCTGAACTCGATATTTGGCAAGAACACGACAAACTAATAAATACTATAATTAATTTGTTGTAATAATTAGTTAAAAGGAATCTCATTACATTTGAATATTTTATTATTTATGGTTCTACTGAGTTTTTAATGGAACAATGTAATTTATTGGCCTTGATGATAATGAGATGAGGCCCGATCGACTAATGAGGTTGTTCCAATTATTTTAGCAGCTTTTTATTTTATCCTTTCTTTTGTCTTGAAACAAAAGAAACAAAAATTCAAGGCTGTATTCATTTCTTAACGCCATTTTGAGTTTCTAATTGGGAAACAAAAAAAACTCCCTTCGGTCAAACAATTTTTGTTTCTGATCCAATTAGAAACCCAAAATACCTAAAATGAATAAGGCCAGTCCCAATTACTATCAATACCTTCCCATTAAATTCGTGGTAGTACCTTATTTATAAAAAAGAAAAGCTAGATTGAAGATAAAATAGCTTTTCTATAAATTGATTAATAGTTTAAGTCATAATTAACATCCTTCTAAAAACTCAATCTCAATTGAAGTTCCAGGCCCACAATTAGAAGCGACATCACTCCAAAAAGCATCATGATTACTATCGCAAATTAGGTACGATCCAGTACAAGGTTCACAATCTTGGCAAACAGCCGGAGCTCCTCTATCTAAAGTCTGTGAATAGCCCATAGTAGAAATTGAAAATGTAATAACTGTAATAAATATTAACTTTTTCATAATATTAAAATTTTTAGTTTGAAAATAAATAAATAAATAAACCTTGCGCTTAGTTCATTTCCAAAGTAATAAGCTTTGACTGCCATTTCCCGTCAGTCAGATATATTTTTTTATAAAAACATAGGATTTTTTTTCATTAACATACTGAATGTCAATATCTCCATCATAATACAGTCTTAAATCATCAATGATTCTGTATATGGTTCTTTCGGACACATCTAATTTAGCCGCTAAGGTAGGAGGATTACCTGTTCTCTCTTTTTCGATTAATTCATTTACAAACAAGTATCTTTCAAAATATTTTAAGCCTGACATTCGGGTACGGTTATGGTTAATAATTATTTACTGTCACAATATATATTTATATACAATAAATTCAAATAAAAAAGTGCTAAATAATATTAAATAGTCTTAATCCCCCTTAAACTTCTCCATTGTAGCAACCCCTTCACTACTAATACCTTCCGACTTAAAAACCTTGTAAATGGTCAAAAATATGATCTTTAGGTCGAGCAGAAAGGATTGGTTTTTCACATACCACACATCATAGGCGAATTTTTGCTGCCAGCTGATGGTATTCCTTCCATTTACCTGTGCCCAGCCAGAGATGCCAGGCGTTACTTGATGTCTTTTTTTTTGCTCTGCATTATAAAGTGGTAGATATTCTACTAAGAGAGGTCTGGGGCCTACAAAGGACATATCCCCTTTGACTATATTCAATAACTGAGGGATTTCATCCATAGAGGTCTTGCGGACAAATTTGCCCACGGCTGTCAAGCGTTGATCATCAGGGAGCAATTCGCCCTTTTCGTCAGTATCATCCCGCATGGTTTTGAATTTGATCAATCGGAAAACCTTTTCATTTCTCCCGGGTCTGTTTTGGGTGAAAAACACTTTGCCATCTTGAAAAATAGCCAGCAATAGAGCAACAATTATAAAAATAGGACTTGCTACTAATAATGCCAGCAAGGCAAAAAGTCGATCGAAGAAGGGTTTTATGAGGTTTCGGTACATTTTGTCTGTTAAATACTCTATTATTTAATAACTCCAATATGCATAATGGCATCTCCCTGATGAACTATTGGATTATGGTTTAACCCGATAATGTAGCCATTTACCGTAGAGGTTATTTTCTTCTTAAAACCTCCAAAAGGATCATTCACACTGCCCAAAACCTGATTTTTCTTCACTATTTGCCCACTTACCACTTCGGATAGGAATATTCCGGATTGCCTGGCACGTACCCAGGAAGAATTTTTAATAATAAGGTTTTCAAAAGTAGGCTCCACAAATTTGTCCGACATTTTTAAATAGTTCAATAGCCGGATGGTACCATTGATACCTTCATTGATGGCATGCTCATCAAATCTGGCCGACTCTCCTCCTTCGTATACCAATATTTTCTTCCCAAATTTATTGGCTGTTTGTCTTAATGATTTAGGTCTGAATTTAGAATCTAAAGTGAAGGGCGCATGAAAAGCTTTGGCTAATCCCACATTTTCTTCATCGCGCATCACGCACCTGATTTGTGGATAGTTTGTCCTGTCTGCTCCGCCTGTATGGAAGTCTAGCCCGTAATCAATAACTGGTAATATATCTCGGGTAAGGTAATAAGCCATTCTGGCTGCTAAGGAGCCATTTTTATTGCCCGGAAAAGATCTGTTCACATCTTTTCCATCCGGCACGTACCGTGAAAAATGAATGAAACCGTAAACATTTATAATTGGTATGCAGATGATAGAGCCTATCAAAGGCTTGTGCAAATTCCTTTCAATTAATCTTCGTACAATTTCGGAACCATTAATTTCATCTCCATGCAAACCACCCATTAACAATAGCACCGGGCCCGGTTGCTCCGATCTGGAAACGGTAATGGAAATATCAATAGCCGAATGCGAAGGTAATTTGGCAATATTTACATCAATTTTCTTTTCCTCGCCCGGTAAAATAGACACTCCATTTATTTCCATATAATTATTTAATTAAAAGTCCTCCTTGTAA
>JBBSPJ010000314.1:0-5274 GCA_038258905.1 Cytophagales bacterium | reverse complement strand
AATGGCCTAATTAGCTTTAGCAATGTGGAAATCCCTAAAGAAGACATGTTAGATAAGTTTGCGAAGGTGAATGATTCCGGGGAGTTTGAAAGCTCTATTTCAAGTGATAATAGACGCTTTTTTACTATGTTAGGCACTTTAGTAGGGGGAAGAATAGGTATTCCTAGATCCGGGCTTTCTGCAGCCAAGTCTGGTTTAACCCTAGCTATAAGGTATGCCAACCAACGCAGGCAATTTGGGCCTGAAGGTGGGGCAGAGGTGCCAATTTTGAATTACCGTATGCATCAAAGAAGGTTAATGCCATTATTGGCAAAGAGTTATGCCTTGCACTTTGCCTTGCAGTACGTTACGCAGAGGTTCTTAAACAGAACGGAGGAAGAAGCCAAGGAAATTGAAGCTTTAGCCGCAGGTATAAAAGCTTACGGCACCTGGTTTACAACTGCAGCCTTGCAGGAATGTAGGGAAGCCTGTGGTGGAAAAGCTTATCTATCTGAAAACAGAATTGATGACCTAAAAAATGATTCTGAGATCTACACTACCTTTGAAGGTGACAATACAGTATTGATGCAACTGGTGGCAAAAAGTAGGTTAACTGAATTTAAGGAAGAATTTAGTGAAATGAATTTGTTTACAGTTTTTAACTATGTGGCAAGTCAGGCTAAGACTTCTATTACTGAGAAAAACCCTATTATAACCAGAAGTACTGACGAAAAGCACTTGTTAGACCCTGAGTTTCATTTAAATGCTTTTAAATATAGAGAAAGAGAAATAGTGGCGTCTGCTGCTAAAAGATTAAAACGGCATATTGATGATGGAATGGATTCATTTGATGCTTTTAACGTTGCGCAACACCATTTAGTAAATGTTGGCCATGCCTATATAGAAAGAAAGGTGTTGGAGCAATTTCAGTTACAGATTGAAAATACTAAAGATGAAAATAGTAAACAAACTCTTACACAATTATGCCAGCTGTATGCTTTACATACTATTGAGCAAAACAGGGGGTGGTATCTGGAGCAAGGGTATATGGAAGGAGTAAAAACAAAAACCATTAGGAAAGTGGTGAACCAATTATGCTGGGATATTCGTCAGGAAGCTATTGCTTTGACTGATGCATTTGCCATTCCTGATAGTTGCTTGGCAGCACCTATTGCTTTTCAGCCTAATCAGATATAAGTTAAGTTGGTGCAAAATTTAAAAAGGGGTCAGAAATTTAATTTCTGACCCCTTTTTAAATATCTTATCATCTTAGAAAGTAATTATTTACTCCTCATTCAAAATCATATTCAATTCCAAAATAAGCATTTCATCGGTTACCTTTAATAGAGGTGTGATGTTTGTTTTATCGCTTTCAATTTTATAGATGGTTTGCTGATAACTTAAGAATAACTGCTTTTTACCTTTATTGTGAAGCTCCAAAATTTCGTAAGGTTCATTATTAAAATCTCCAAATAGATAAAGCTTATTATTGAAATATTTATAATGGTATTGATCTTTGTCTTCAACAGGCTCTAAAAATTCTATTTTAGTTTCAGAAACCATGCTTCTATTTATATCTCTTTCTACAGTTTTTGTAAAATCTTTATCACTCGTTGGTGAAAATAAATTATTGTCCTGAAAAGTAATAAGAGCTTGTGGCTTAACTTTAGCAGTTTTAGCCTCTTCTTTTATTTCCTCCTCTATACTTTTTGGTTGTCCTATTCTTTCAGAGAATGTAATTTCTTGTTTCTGTTTTGTGTCAGCATTTTGTGAAAATAAATCTTTTTTTACTGCCGTAGGTATTGGAGGGTAACTAGTTTCATTCCAAACCAATAAATCTTCATTTTGAAGTTGAATGGCATTCACTGATTGTGGCGTATTTGTATACCAATAAAGCCATATACTAAAAATTACTGCAACAGATAAGCTGGCAGTTAACCATTTTACTCCAGAACCTAATAATAAACTGCCTGATCCATTTACATCAATAGCAGAAAGTCTAAGTTTTAGCTGCTGTTTTCTAACATCAGCAATACCCTCAATTATATTGTTTTGTAGGTCAAATTCAGCCTTTAAAAGGGGGTCTGTTTGAATTTTACTTTCAAGCATAGCCTTTTGCAATGGATCAATCGATCCATCGAAATAAGCTTCGATTAAGCGAAAATAATTTGTTTCACTCATAGTTTGTTAGTCTAAAAAGTCGCTGGCGGTGTATCTTGATCTAATCAATTCATCCAGCCGCTTTTTACATTTATATCTTTTAGTTTTTGCAGTATCACTATTAGCTAAGCCCATTTTTTCAGCTATTTTATCCATCGACATACCGTCAAAATAATGGTAGGTTAATATCTGTTTACAGGATTCCCCCAACTCATTAATACATTGATGAATAATTTTAATCATTTCTTGTTGCTCAAAGGTATTCTCTTCACTATCCTCCTTATCACTTTCCTCAAACTTTCGTTTCCTGTCTAGTTCTTTTCTCCAAAGATTCTGACAGACACTAAAAAGGTAAGTACTTATTTTAGATGATAATTTGAAGTCTTCACTTTTAGCCTTTTGCCAAAAAACAATTAAAGCATCTTGAAATATGTCCTTAGCCTCTTGCTCTGAACCATTATTTCTTAAAATCATGCTAACCATCATTCTGTAATTTTTTTTATACAGATAGTCTAAAGCAGATTCTTTGCCTGCTTTAATTTGTAAAATGATGTCAGCATCGCTTTGCCTCATGGGTATATACTGTAAAACTTAAAGAAGTAACCCTTACTTATTAATTTAATACTATAAATTTATAAAAAAATATTATATAAACCACGATTTATTGGACGTGATGTATGTTTATAATATATATTAAGGATAAAAAATATTTTTAACTAAAAGTCATTTAAGTTAAAAAGCTTTATTTTATCTCAATGATACTTTCATTGGCAATGGCATAAATCTTATCACTTTTTTTCACCTTAATATTAGCTAATCCGGTAAATTTACCAAACGCAGGTAATACTAATTGGTTTTTTTGAAAATGGAAGCAAGGTAAATTGAAACTGGATCTAGCTTTTCCCTTCACCTTAATTCCCGGGTGTAAATGTCCATAAATGTGTAATAGTTCCGGATTATTTTTTGTGTGGTCGAAATTAACAGGGTGATGAGATAATACGAAATTCCCTACTTTATAAGGCTCCTCAACAAGTGTGAAATTACTATGATGGTAATTGATTTCTGGTAAGATATCGTGATTTCCTTTTACTAGTATAAATTCAATATCCTCTCTTAATTTTATGAAATCAATTAAATGCTGCCATTCACTATTCAACTGGCTATGAAAAAGATCACCCAAAAAATAAACTTTCTTTGGGTGATTATTTTCAATGAGGGTTTTCAATCTACTAATTTCAGTTTCAATGATATGGCTAGGGACAGGTATTCCTGCTTTTCTAAAATGTGTAGCTTTTCCAAGATGTGCATCTGCAATTAATATTGCCTCAAGATCTTGTATATAAATGGCTCTTTCTGCCAAAAGTACTATCTGATTACCTAGAAACTGTAATTGCAAAATTTTACTGTGCCTTTTCCCAGGTTTGTGTTCTATAAAAAAACGCTACATAACCTCTTACCTTCAATTTGTCACCATCTTTCCAAATTTCACAGTCGTAGGTTTTCCCATCTTCAGGATCAAGTATTTCACCATCTTCCCATTCTTTATCACCTGCATCGTACTTCATTCCCTGAATAATTTCCAAACCAATAATTTTTTCATTCTTTCTATCTCCGGGACAAACTTCACAAAGGGGGTCTTGTTCCTCATTGGGTCCCCTGAAAATCTTTACTATTTTACCGTAGGCCTTTCCGTCTTTTTCATAAATTTCAACTACGCTTTTAACTTTTCCTGTTTCATCATCGATAGTTTTCCATTTACCGAAGATATCATTCTGTGCAGATACGCTCAAGTGCGTAGTGACTAAAAGTAGTATTACAAATATTTTTTTCATTTTTTAAAATTTTATGGAGTCAAATGTAATATTAAAATTAAGAATTTTCCAGCTGAGCCTGAATTTTCGCCACTCTTTCTTCTAGCGTTTCAGTAGAGAATTTTTCTCTGTTCAGGCGGTCAACCATGATAGGGAACGAGAAGGGCGAAGGCTTATTCAGTTTTTTTAGAATTATTTTTTGTTGATTGATTCTCCTTATGGCTTCCGTTAATCGGTCTTTTTCCATTTGTTGCTGAAGTACTTCGTTATGAGCTTGTTGAAGAAGTAGATTGTTTGCTTCATATTCAGAAAATACCCCGTACATTATAGAGGAGGAAGCTTGCAAATGTTTTTCTTTTACATTTTTACCGGGAAATCCTTTAAATATTAGCCCTGAAATAGCTGCAATGTCCCTAAATCTTCTTTTCGCCATTTCAGTTTCATTTAAGCCACTCATTATATCACTTTCTAGGTCTATAATTGAAAATAAATCTGTTGAAATGGCTTCTTCCATATCAAATACTTCATCAGTAAGCAACTCAAAACCATAATCGTTCATGGCTATAGAAAATGTTATTGGCTGAGAAACACTAATTCGGAAAGCCACTAGCCCTGCTAAAACTTCATGGATAAAGCGACCTTCGAAAGGATAAAAGTAAATATGAAATCCGTCTTTGGAAACTAAAGTTTCGATTAATAACTCATTTTTATTTGGAATAACAGAAGTTTGTTGCTGTCGTTCCATGAGCGGTTTTATCGTTTCAATTTCTATATCATTTATAATGCCGTGATTAAAATCATCCAGCTTTTGTCTGATTGAAAAGGCTAATTGTGATGACAGTGGCATTCTTCCACCCATCCATTGAGGAATTATCCCTGTTTTTTTCTTACTCAGCTTTACTTGAACTGTCATATCTTTAAGTCTCACAAACTCCAGGTTTCTACCTGAAAACCAAAATACATCACCGGGTTTTAATTTGCTGATAAAATACTCCTCAATCGTGCCTAGGTGACCACCCTTTATATATTTTACACTTAAAATTTGATCTCCTACTATAGTGCCAATTGAAAGCCTATGGCGCATAGCAATCCCTTTATTTACTACTTTCAAAAAGCCATTTTCTTCTACCACTTTATGATACTCATCATAAGCAGAAAGGCTATTACCACCTTCTTTGAGAAAATCGATCAGCCAATTCCATTCATCATCAGTAATATGTTTATAGCAATAACTTGATTTAACCTGTGCTTTCAATTGCTCAGGTTGAAAGCCTTCCCCCACAGCTAAGGTGATCATAAATTGAAGCAGTACATCAAATGCTTT
>JBBSPJ010000313.1:0-5281 GCA_038258905.1 Cytophagales bacterium | reverse complement strand
TCTCCTACTATAGTGCCAATTGAAAGCCTATGGCGCATAGCAATCCCTTTATTTACTACTTTCAAAAAGCCATTTTCTTCTACCACTTTATGATACTCATCATAAGCAGAAAGGCTTTTGCCTCCTTCTTTAAGAAAATCTATCAGCCAATTCCATTCATCATCAGTAATATGTTTATAGCAATAACTTGATTTAACCTGTGCTTTCAATTTCTCCGGTTGAAAGCCTTCCCCTACAGCTAAGGTGACCATAAATTGCAACAGCACATCAAATGCTTTTACTATTGGAATTCGAGCCTCAAATTTTTTTTCTGAAATAGCTAGTCTTAAGGCAGCACCTTCTATTAATTCTAATGAGTGAGTAGGTAAGAAATAGATTTTACTAATTTCTCCTGGTCTGTGTCCGCTTCTACCAGCCCTTTGGGCAAAACGGGAAACACCCTTGGGGCCTCCAACCTGGATAATTGTATCCACAGGCCTGAAATCCACCCCTAAATCAAGGCTGGAGGTACAAACCACCACTTTAATTTGCCCAGAGTGCAAGGCTTCCTCCACCCAGGTTCTAATAGGGTTACTCAATGATCCGTGATGCATGGCAATGGCTCCCGCTAATTCAGGTGCCTTATCCAAGAGTTTTTGATACCAAATCTCAGTTTGAGAGCGTGTATTAGTGAAAATAAGAGTCGTTTTATTGTTCTGGATGATAGGGATAACCTTATCAATCAATTTTATACCTAAATGGCCTGCCCAAGGATATTTTTCCACTTCATCAGGCAAAATAGATTCTATTTGGATGTCTTTTTCAATATTAGCCTGAATAAAATCCCCATTTTCAGCTCTATCACCTAAAAGTACGTCCCGTGCCTCCTTTAAATTACCTATAGTGGCTGAAATAGCCCATACTCGAAGCTGTGATTCATTGATATCTTTCAAAACTGAAAGCGCTAATTCCACCTGAACTCCACGCTTGGTGCCTAACAGTTCATGCCATTCGTCCACAATTACGGCCTCCAAATTTTTAAAATAAGTGGAGCTATTTTTCTGACTCATTAATAAATGCAAACTTTCCGGGGTAGTAATTAAACAATCAGGCGGGCTCGTTTTTTGTTTTTGACGATCCTTAGTCGATGTATCGCCAGTACGGGTTTCTATTCGCCAGTTTAAGCCAAAATCAGTTACAGATTTTTGCATGGCCGATTGAATATCTTTAGATAGTGCCCTGAGGGGTAAAATCCATAAAAACTTTAAACCTTTAACCGATTTGTCTGCTTTCTTATTTTTTGCATTCAAATGAGATAGGAGACAAGCAATCCAAAGTGCATAGGTTTTACCGCTGCCGGTTGGAGCGTTAAGTAATCCTGATTTACCAGATAAATAACTTTCCCAGGTATCGATTTGAAAAGGGAAGGCTTTCCACCCTTGGTCTTTAAACCATTTTTTGCCTAGAGAGATTCTTTTATCCATATTTCTCCAATAGCTCTTTTAAATCATTTAAGGTATTCGCTTCATTCATCGTTTTGTCTTCACGCCATCTGCTTATTCTTGGAAAACGCAATGCGATGCCCGATTTATGCCTTTTTGACTCTTGAATTCCTTCAAAAGCTATTTCAAAAACAAGCTGTGGGGTAACAGTTCTTACCGGCCCAAATCTTTCCTTGGTATTTTTTTTCACAAAGGCATCTACTTTCCTTAACTCGGCATCCGTTAAGCCGGAATATGCTTTGGCAAAGGGGATTAGCTCATCATCTTGCCAAACTGCCAGTGTATAGTCAGAGTAGAGATCAGCTCTTCTGCCATGCCCTTTTTGTGCATAAATAAGCACACCATCGATGGTGAGTGGATCAACCTTCCATTTCCACCAATTGCCTCTTTTCCGACCCACCTCATATTCAGAATCTCTTTTTTTCAGCATAAAACCTTCCGTTTTTAATGACCTGGCTTTTTTTCTTATTTCAGCAAGCTCTTCCCAGTTTCTGAATGTCTGTGGTTCTGATAATTGTAAGTTGGGATGTGGATATTTTTGCGCCATCAAACGTAACTGTTGATAGCGCTGTTTTAAAGATTTGGTTCTGATATCTACTGTATCTAACTCCAGAATATCATATGCTTTAAAAACCACAGGAGCGGTTTTTAATATGTTTTTAGTCAGATTTTTTCTACCAATTCTGGTTTGCAAAAGCGCAAAGGGTAAAGGTTCTCCATTTTGAAAAGGCAAAATTTCACCATCCAAAACAGTTCCATTTGGTAAATTATCAGCCATTTCTTGTAATTCAGGAAATTTTTCAGTGACTAATTCCTCACCACGACTCCATATGAAAACCTCATCTTTTCTTTTAATGATTTGTCCTCTAATACCATCCCATTTCCATTCTGCTTGCCATTCTTCTACTTCACCTAGCGCATTTACCTCTTCATCTGTAATAGGGTGTGCAAGGTAAAAGGGGTAGGGGCGAGCCTTTAAATCGTCTTTCCCCTCTTCTAATATCAAATCGGAGAAGTTGGTTTTTTGGGGATCCCAATCTCCCATTAATCGGTGTGCAACGATTGATTTGTCTATTTCAAAAGCCTGGCTTAAGGCACGTGTAACCAAATTTTGTGAAACACCAAGTCGCCAACCACCCGTCATAATTTTAGTGAAGACAAATCTTTCTTGTCGATCAAGATGGGCATAAATTTCTTTTAATTGAACCTCTTTTTCTTCGTTAGATAATTCACCAATCATAAATAATTGATGGATATAATAGGCAAGGTTGTTCTCTATTTGTGTTTCCTCTTCATTAAATGGCAAAATGAGAGCAATTGTTTCTGCTAAATCACCTACTACCTGATACGACTCGTCAAACAGCCATTCAGGTATTTGCGCCCACTGACCGACCCACAGTTTTAGCAGTGTACTATTAACCTTTCTTCGTGGCCTTTTGTGGGTAAATAGGGCAAGCGCCCAAATTTTATCGGCTTCATCAGCAGAAAGGAAGTAATTTTTTAATGCAGCCACCTTATCGTTGGTTTTGTTGCTTTGATCTAGCTTTGTGATAAGTGAGGCAAAATCTTTCAATAGAATGGGTTTTATTCAAGTTTAAGAACTCTACCCTTTTTAATATGTTTCGAATGGGGTGTTTTATTTTTGAACTTCCGGAGATGGTTTGTAGATAAATATTAATTGAGAAAGTAAAATGGTAAGAGCTGAAAGCTGCCACAATCAGCATTTTATTCAAATATGCTGATGTAGAAGGAAAAACGAACTAATTATAAAGCCTACGGGATTTTATTAATCTTAACAACCATTTTCTACCATATGGTCGTTCCTCTGGAACTTAAATTATACCCAAAAATGTCAATTTTTAGGATAGGAGTAGTAATTTAACTTTACATATCATTTTCAGAAAACAGATTTGAAGATAAATGGGTGCTTTAATTAAATGGTTCTACTGTTATTTTAATGGGTAAAGATCAAGGTATCCGTGTAAAATAGGATGACATTTCAAAGTTAATTCCAGTCAAGCCCAGAGGCGTCCAGATATTTATCAAGCTTTCTATTCTATTAGTTAATTTTATTCAATGTTTCAAAATATTTACAATGGTTCAATTTAGATTCTCACCATTCCAAGGTTCGTGCTTGCATGTACCATGTCTCACGAAACTTAATAGGAAGAGTAAGTTATGAATTAGAAAATAAAATAGAAAAATGACTATCTATCCTTGGGGTCAATATTAAACCTTAGGTTATAATTTAAATTATACGAAGAATAAAGACAGAATTCAGGCGATTACACTCTTCAACTTTATAGGATTTACGCTAATGGTTCGTGAGACACGAACCATGGCGCAAGATTTAGATTTTACATCTTTGATTTATATCCGGATAAGTGATTAGGATTAATACTTCTGATCAACCAAATTATTTTAACCTACAACTCCTGCTCCAGCCCGGTTAATTCGAAGCAAAGGCACTCAATTTTTCTGATTTCGCCATTGCTTTCTTTAATAGGGAAGTAGTCGGCATAGAGTTTAATGGATTCTCCGTTTCTTTTGGAACAATTTATAATTTTTTGCTTTGAGTTTCCAGTTTTTAATTGGGATAAAATCGATTCAAAATCTTCATTGGCAGTTGCTCTATGGCTCAGTATAAATGATTGACTTTTTCCTGTAATATCATCATTTTTATAGCCAAATATCTCTTCAAATTTTCTATTGACATGCGAAATTGTACCATCTACTTCCATTTCCATTAAAATAGCAGATTCTTTTACTGCTAGATTAAAGGCTCCCATCTCCCGACTCTGCCTTTCCATTTCTTCTTGCGTTGCTTCTAATTCTTCTGCATTTTGTCTCATCTCTTCCTCCTGCGCCTGCAATTGTTCAGATCGCATTTGTGATTCTTCCAATAAACTTCTTGTTTCTAATGAAATCTGAAGGGCTTTAATGGTGGAGGCGATATTTTCGCCTACTTTTTCTATAAAATCGATATGATGTGCCTCAAATGGATGGAAAGACGCCAATTCTATAATTCCGAAAATATCCTCATTGATTTTCATTGGGCAGATGAGCAAATGAGTTGGCGTAGCTTCACCCAAACCGGAACTAATTGCCACATAGTTTTCAGGAATTTCTGATAAATAGATGTATTCTTTTTCCAGATAACATTGTCCTACTAAGCCCTGACCTGGTGTTATTTCTTTGTCGATATATTTTTGTCTACTATAAGCATAGGCACCCTTCATTTGAATTTTTACTTCGTTATTTTCATTGTTCACAATAAAAATAGAACCCTGATTGGCATTCAGATAGGTAACCAATTCCCCTATGAGTTTGGATGATAAAGTCTCAATATTTTCGTTATTGGCTCTTAACATTTCAGCGAATTTGGCAATTCCTGTGTTAAACCAATCACGCTTTTTATCCTCTTCCGATACATTTTGGAGCTTAGTCCTCATTTCTGCTAAGGATTCACCCAGCTGTCCTTTATTGTCAAAAACGGCTATTTCTGAATCAAACTGGCCTTTACCTACTTCTTCTGCAAAATTTGTAATGCCTTTGAGGTTGAGTATTAATTCATTTAAGGCTTTTATGATGGAATTCATTTCATCCGTTGAATGCTCTAATGGTTCAGGAAGACTTCCATGTGAGATTTCGCGAATTTGCACTTTTAGGAATTTGATTCTTAATAATACAGAGCGGATAATATAGAGCGCTATTAACATACTTATGATAAAAGCAATCAAAAATTCTACTGCAATAAGGGTAGTGATATTTGATTCAGCGTCTTCCAAATTAGCCACAAT
>JBBSPJ010000312.1:0-5303 GCA_038258905.1 Cytophagales bacterium | reverse complement strand
GTGAATTTTAGGATTCTAGTCAGCATTTCAAATGAACTCAATAAGAAGCATGTAATCAAATCTTTAAAAAATTTCATATATATATTAATTCATATAGTTTATCGATTATGAGCCTCTCAATATTGAGACAATATATTTAGGGGGCTCCTAGAAGTTTTTAAACCTAGTTAGTACAGTTGTCGTTTAGGACATGAAGTAAAAGTAGATTTAGTTGTTCTAAGGTAGTTTTCAAAATTGATGCTTATATTACGTTAGCCCAATTTAAGTCTGAGGGGGATTTATTTTTTAGATTAAATCTATTAAGGAAAACACTTTTCAGATTGCATGTGTTAAAATATATTTAATGATAACTCTCGCCTTGATAATATATTTAAGGTTTAAGAAATACCATTTTTACAACGCAAATCATCAATTGATCTAATTATTCAATTTATTAAAGCCTTTATGAGCTGAAAATTCAGTTCGCGATATGCACTTTTGTAATTAATCGTGTTTTATTTTTTTGTATGAAAGATTATTATCAGCCACTAAATATTTTCCATGAGAGCCAAATACAATAAAGAGAGCGAAAAGATTGAAAATGTTATTAACAAACCTAAATCGGCATCAAGTATTTATGAAGAGCAGGTGGAAGAAGGGAGTGCCGAGCATAGGCGGTCATCAAAAGGTTTATTCATGTCATCAACTGCAGGAGGCATGGAAGTGGGGTTTACTTTATTACTGGTCGGAATTATGCATACCTTATTTAGTGAGGAGCTTTCGGATTCTTTTCTAGAGTGGTTGTTAGCATTGTCGTATCCGATCGGATTCATTTTTGTGATTATTGGTAGATCGGAATTATTTACAGAACATACCAACTTGGCATTTACCCCAGTACTCAATGGTTTGGTCAGTATCAAAAGTTTACTAAGAGTGTGGGGTTTGGTATATGTCGGCAATCTTTTTGGTGGTTATCTTATTTCATTTATTCTTACGATCCTAGGCCCTAGCATGGAAATTATTTCCAACGAGACCTTTTATAAATTAGCTCACAAGCTTGTAGATCATCCTTTTCATATCATTTTAATTAGTGCTATTGTGGCGGGGTGGCTCATGGGGCTGCTTTCTTGGTTAGTGAGTTCTTCACAAGAAACAATAAGTAGAATTTTCATGATATTTATGGTTACTGCGCTCATAGGAATTGGAGGACTGCATCACTCTATTGTTGGATCCATAGAAGTTTTTGCTGGACTTTTAATATCAGATATAACTCTTGGACAATATGGTCACTTTCAATTATGGTCTACAATAGGAAATATCTTGGGGGGTGTAATCTTTGTTTCAGTACTAAAATTTAGTGCAATAAAGAAAAATAAATGAAATTAAAGGAGCTTTAATTATTTGTAATAGTAGGATTGTTTGAAGGAGGTACTAATTTTTAGTTTGCGGTGATTTAATAGAGAAGATAAATGTTAAGTTAAAGTCAATGTGATGATAAACTCAGCACCCTCTCCAGGCTCACTTTTTACCTTAATTGTTCCTCCTAACGCCTCTACTTGCGTTTTTACCAAGTATAACCCAAGACCCTTTCCTTCAACGTGGAAATAGAATCGCTTATAAAGTCCAAATAGATTTTGACGATCTCTATCTAAGTTGATGCCCAAGCCATTATCTTTAAATCTTAAGGTGACCTGCTGATTATTAAGCGAAGTGCTGATTTTAATATTTGGAAAATCATTAGGTTTGCGATACTTAATTGAATTGCTCAATAAGTTTAAAAATATGCTCTCTATATAGGCACCTATTGATTGAATCAGCTTTACTCGAGAAAAATCGGCATGAATTTGAGCATTTGTTTCGTCAATTTCATTTGAAAGTATGCGTTTAACTTTATCAAGCATTTCCTGTAGATTAACTTTTTCCAGCGTTTTATTTCCAGCTTTCTGGATAAGCAGTACCTCTCCAATATCTGAAATCACTTGATTTAATTCTTTTGAAGCCATTCGCATCAATTGAATGATTTTCTCTTTTTCTGCTGGATCAGTTTCTCTTTCCTCTAAATCACCCAGACCCAACAGGCGCGCAATGGGGGCCCTTAAGTTATGAGAGATAATATAAGCGAATTGCTGCAGCTTGCTATTTTGTGCAATCACTTCTGAATTGGTGTTTTTCAACTCTTCATTCTGACGCGTAATGGCTTCATCTAATTCTTCAACTCTTAATAATAGCAGCGTTTGTTGCTGCTCAATAGTGGCTTTTGCCTCTTTTAAAGCCTCATTCTGAGACTCTAATTCTACGTTTTTTTCTTTTATTATTTTTTCTTGATCTGTTAATTGCACATTCCTAGACATGATCTCATCATTCTGAGAACTGATCTCTTCATTTTGAGCCCTTATTTCCTCATTAGAAGCTAAAATCTCATCTGTTCTTTCTCTTACTAATAATTCTAATTTGGTATTTTGATTTTTTAACAAATCAGACTTTTCTTTTTCCGCCTGCCGTAATTGCTCAGAATATCTTAAAGACTTCACACTATAAAAGGCTGCATAAATTAAAGTAGGCATGGTTAGCAGAAGTAATAGAATTTGTAACCAATAAGAAGTATTCACAGCCTCTGTGAAGGAAATTTCTGCTTTGAGAGCAATATCATCTTCAAATTCTCTAATATTCATTTCGAATGCGTAGGTGCTCATAGCAATGTCATAACCTCTGTCTTCCGCTATTAAGCTTTTTGCTTCTTCAATTTCTCCATCACTAATGGCTTGGGCAACTTCGTTGATGATAAAATTATAATATTGCTCGACAGAATTGCTGAGGAGGTAAAACCTTTCCATATCGTATCCCTGAACGGCTAACTCTGTTTCCAAATATGACAAATGTTTATAGAGGTAACTCAGAGAGGAATCTCTTGGACTGATATACATATTTTCATCAGAAAGTAAGGCATAGGCTCTGAGACCTAAATCCAGTAAATGTAAACTTTGAGTAATTCCCTTAGCATTTATTTTAACCAATTCTGTTTTTTCCAGCAGCCTTTGATTTCGATGTATTCTTTTACTATTTTGATAAATTAAAAAAGCATTGGCAATCATCAACAGTCCAATAGCTACCACCAAGAAATAAATCCTTTTACCTGCTTTTAAATTCATAGATACTAAAAAAACATTGCCCTAGAAAAATAGGAAGAATTAATTGTATTAAAAAAATTTTATTCGAATATGTGGACGTAATTGTTTTATGCATGTTTATTTAAGGATAATTTTAAATTCCTGAAAGTTATTAAAGCTTTCATGCTGGAATTTGAATTGCAACTATTAATTTCAAATTATTTAAATAAGGAAATTGTTAATCCGAAAGACGGCGACCTAACATTTGTAGTTAGTATATCAAAGACTTACTTTGATAATTCATCTTTAAAATAGCTGATTTTGGCTATTGGCTTTTATAAATGTCAAGGTTAGTCAGGTATCTCTTTAAGCAATTCTTGCAATTCTTTATCGGGAATATTTTCCTGATCAGATTTATCAAATATGGTGAGCAGATAAACTATATTTTTCGATATTTTCAGATGGGTGATTAAGCGTGATCCGCCAGATTTACCTTTGCCTTTTGAAGTTATAGCCAACCGAATTTTAAAGCAATTATTTCCAAGAGGAGTTCCTTGATCCGGCTTAAATTGTAAGCTTTCAATAATTAATGAAAAATCGCTCTTGAGCGAGGGGTATTTTTTAGCCAGTTTCTTGATTTTCCGTCTAAAATTAGGGATAGCAATTATTTCATAGCTCATCAAGTAACTCTTTTGCGGAAATTCCTTTTAATTTACCTTCATTGATTAGCTTCATTTCCTCTACCGACTTTTTAACATCTTCCATTACTCCAGCTTTATAATTAGTCAGTTGCTTTGCCTTTACAAATTTGAAATTATTTAATAATTCCAGGATGAAGGCGGCTTTATCTTCTTTTATTTCTAATAGTAATTTCATAATATTTATTATATTAAATGTGTAATAATATCATTTTTCAGAAAACAGCAAAATACTTTCTCAAGTTCAAAATCTTTGCTTCTTAGAGTAAAGATTACTAAACAAAAATACCTAAGAAAATAGTAGTAATCAAGTTGGTATATAGCTTTAGTTTTTTTAAAGTGCTTCTACTCTATTTTTCAATTTGGAAATTAATCGCATAACTGCGATGTTAAAATTCATAAAATTAGGGATAAGATCAGTTCTCTATACCGATAACAGTAAACCTAATTGAATAAGGCCACTCATTATTAAAATTAAAAGAATGGTGAGGCGGTAATCGTTGTTTTTTATTCCATAGAAATAAAAAAAAGTACCTAAGAATACTAGTGGAATAATAAATCCAAAAACTTTAAAAACGCTGAAACTTTGATAAAATGTAATATTAGGGTTTGGTAAAGAGATTACATGGGTGGTTTGATGAAAAATGGGACTTGTATACACCTTAAATTGTTCCCCCTGTTTAAAGGAATAACCATTTGTATGTGCTATTCGGATTTTTTGACCACCTCTAAATTTCAAATCATAGAGGAACTCATTGCCATTGCTATATCGGCTACTTCTTTGCCTGATATATTTAAACTCTTTTATATCACTTTCTGCTGTATTTTCAGGAAGCATATAGTCTACCGAAAGTAAAGTGTTGAGAAATATCAACGCAAAAACAATTATTCTGCCCTTAGAAAATATCCATGCATACATCTGTTCTTTTAGCTCTGCTTCTTCAGCCTTTTTGGCCCAGTATCTACTTCTTCTTCTATCTATATCACTTTCATTATCAGTAGAAGTGTGGTTAGAGGTTGATTGATATACCTCTTCAGGTGGCTCAGGGTGTTTTTTTAAAAAGCGGTAGGCACTACTTATTTCTTTGAAGGTGTCTCCATTATCTCCTTTGTATAAATCAGGGTGGTACTTTTTAGATAGATTACGATAAGATTGTTTGATCTCGTTTGGAGTAGCTCCATCCTGTAGCTGCAAGGTATTAATTGCTTCGAAATATTTTTGTCGTAAACTACTCTTCATCTTTTACTAAAAATCCATACCCAATGCCTAAAGAAAAACCTATGCCTAAACCTAAAGAAATATTACCTAAAAAATAACCTAATAAAGCACCAATAATAGTGCAAATTCCTAATTTCAAAAATGGGCTCTTCCAGAAATTTAACATTATTTAATAAGCCTATACACAGGATACCTCATATGTGATGCTTCATAATGTGCTGAACGTTTGAAAATCCAGTCGAGCTGCGCATAATTACTTTGTGCGAAAGTAGAATCTTGTTCCTTTAACTCAAAAAATGC